>CAUZJF010000262.1:0-3866 GCA_963579975.1 Dehalococcoidia bacterium | reverse complement strand
GTTGCCGGCTAACCCGCCGCCCAGCACGTCCAAGATCTTGTCGGGCGCCACGCCACCCCTAGAACCCAGGAGCAGTGCTTCGGAGACGGCTCCCATGATGGCGCCCACGACGACCTGGTTGGCCGCCTTGGTCACCTGACCTGCTCCACTCGGCCCGACGTGAACGATCGTCTTTCCCATTACCTCGAAGATCGGTCTGGCTCGCTCAAAGTCGGGAGCCTCACCTCCGACCATAATCGACAGAGTGCCTGCGATGGCGCCGACGTCGCCGCCACTCACCGGGGCGTCGAGCATCGATCCTCCTGCATCGCGGACACGCTCTGACATCTGGCTTGCGACCACCGGAGAGATTGTACTCATGTCGACGACGAGCTTCCCTGAGCCGATCCCTTCCAGCACCCCGTTCTTCCCCGCGAGAACCTGTTGTACATCAGGAGAGTCTGGAAGCATCGTGATGACGATATCGCTCCCCTCAGCAACCTCCCGCCCATTTGCGGCCACCGTTGCGCCCTCCCGCGCCAGCTCCTCCGTAGATTCAGGCGAGCGGTTGTGCACAACCAATGGGTATCCTGCGGTCATTAGGTTTAGGGCCATCGGTCTCCCCATCAGGCCCAACCCAATGAATCCTATTGTTTGGTCCACTCTCACGATCCTTGGTTTGCCTAGACGGAGTCCAATGTCAGCGCCTCCGCCCCGATCTCTCCACTCCGGCCAGACATCGGCAGCCAGGACAGGCTGGCGAGGCTGCTGCCGGTAGAAGGTCTGTATTCCAGTCCGATATAGCCCTCGTAGCCCATCTCCTCGAGCTGCCGGAAGAGGTATGGGTAGTGGATTTCGCCCGTTCCGGGCTCGCCGCGGCCTGGCGAATCAGCCACCTGGACATGCGCGATGTCCGGAAGGTGCTTGCGAAGACTAGTGGTCAGATTGCCCTCCATCCGCTGCATATGGTAGACATCGTACTGCAGCTTCACATTCGGACGACCGACTGACCGGATGAACTCGGCAGCGGCCTTTGTTGAGCTTAGCAGATACGGACCATTCTCGAATGTGTTCAACGCCTCGATGAGGATCACGGCGTCCTGTGCCGCGGCCTGATCTGCTGCCCAGGCCACATTCCCCCTCGCGAGCCCTAACTGGTCCTCTAGGCTCACCGTGGGAAGTCGCAAACCAACGAGCGCATTGAGGTGTCGACAGTCCAACCGCCCTGCGATTCCTAGCGCGACGGGCACGTTCTCTCGAAAGACTGTCTGACGGTCAGGGTCTGCAAGGAGTCCTCGGTCCCCTGCGGGCATATCTCCCGCGTCGAAATTCAGTCCCGTCACTCGCAGGCCCGACTCGGACACCGCTAGTTCCACCAATGCGAGATCCTCGCCCGAGGGCCACCAACACTCCACGGCAGCGAACCCAGCGTCCTTCGCCCGCCCGAACCGCTCCAAGAAAGGATATTCGCCAAATAGCATGGAAACGTTTGCAGTAAAACGCATTTTCGCCCAATGCGCCGACGGCACCGCCGGACGCGGTCAGATTATCCGATGTGAGCGGCGACCGGGAGGACTCGGCGGGAGGCGTTGCCGAGGACCAGCCGTCAGACCTCGCCGGCCTTGGCCGAGCGCACTAGATGCTCTGCGGCGCGAAACGCAAGCGCTTGGATCGTCATCGTGGGGTGATTCCGACCACCTGTGACGAGGTTGCTTCCGTCCACCACGAAAAGGTTGGGGACGTCGTGGGCGCGATGGTACTTGTCCACGACAGACGTGTTAGGATCGTCCCCCATGCGGCAGGTCCCGCGATTGTGCGCTCCCCCTCGGCTGTCGCTCACGGGGGACGCCCACACCTTCGTCGCACCGGCAGCCTCGAGAATCTCGATCGACTTTTGCCGGAAGAACTCCCTGCATTTCATGTCGTCAGGATGACTGGTGGAGGTGATCCGCATCGCCGGCAATCCCCATTCGTCTTTAGCGTTGGGATCAAGGTCCACCCGATTCGTCTCGAGCGGGAGCTGGGTAACGAAGCAGGAAATGTCCATCCTATGCCCAGCCTCTTCCCTCAGGGCTTGCTTGTAACCGGCGCCCCATCGGGGCGCATCCGGGCTCAAGCGTCTGAGGCCGTAGCTGATCGGAGTGGCGTATCCTCGTGACGTCAGGCGACCGCCCCCATAGAATCCGCGGTCCGGATCGGAGGGAACGTAGTCCACAATCCCTGTCCCTGAGACGAGGCCCTTGTAATCGTCGAGCCGGTGATCAAAGAGTGCACTCGCGCCCGCGCCGCCTCCGAGCATGAGGTATCGACCGACCACTCCACTGGAATTTGCCAGACCGTCCGGGAAGCCATTCGACTTCGAGAGTAGGAGCAGGCGAGCCGTTTCTCCTGCATTGGCCGACAGCACGACGGCCCTGGCCCGTTGAAATACCTCTTGTCGTTCCGCATTAAAGTACGTAGCCCCAGTGACCCGGCCGCTGTTGTCCACGGAGATCTCTCGAACGTAGCTGTTGGCACGGATTTCACAGTTGCCTGTCTCCACAGCGAGCGGCAACATCGTGACCGCCGAACTTGACCTGGCCTTCACATGGCATCCGAACCCCGAGCACATTCCGCAGTGAGTGCACGCCGGTCGTCCCATGTATGGCTCGGTGATGATGGCAAGTGGGCCTGGCACCACGGTTAGGCCCAGCTTGTCGGCGGCGACTTGGAAGAGGGCTCCAGATGACTTCATTGGCGACGGAGCGACCGGGTACTCCTTTGACATCGGCGCAACAAAGGGGGAGTCCACCCGCAAACCCGAGATGCCCATCTCCCATTCAGCCTGCGTGTAATACGGCTCCAGCTCCTCGTAGGTGATCGGCCAATCTGCCAGTCCGGTCCCCGCAATCGCCCCTACTGTGCTCGCCTCGTTGAACTCCCACGGCAAATGCCTCCAGCTGCTGCCTCCGTAGGTGACGGTCCCGCCCCCGACCACGCATCCGTACGAATGGTTGCCTGGAGCCGCCTCCTCCTGGTCGTTCCTGCGGAAGGTGTTGCGCTGCCGTGAGGGGTCACTCAATAATCGATCTTCCGGGCTCGGATTGGCGTTCTTCAGCTCATCCTTGGTGTAGTCCTGCTCATGTCCGTATTTCCCCCATCCGCCTTGCTCTAGAACCACGACGGAGAACCCGGCTGAGGCCAACTGCTTGGCCATGATGCCCCCACCCGCTCCCGAGCCGATAACGACGAAGTCGACCTGGTCCTGCGGCCTGTATTGTTTCATGGTTCGATCTCCGCTCTGAGCCTATGGCCGGATGTGTGGGCGGGCGTCGTAATAACCGAAGGGCGGCTCGTGCTGCAGCGAGTCGTCATAGTCCAACAGCTGCCAGCCGACCTTTCCGTAGTTGCCGCCGTGTATCGGGTGGGCGAAGAACCCGGTGATCGTGTGGGTTCTGACGAGATTGAAGAAAGGAGTGTCCTCGATGTCCTTCAGAACTCCCATCTGTTGATCGAAAGTCAGATCGGAAAATCTGTCGGAGCCTGGGAATTGCTTCTTCGTAGCCGACAGCAGGTCTGCGAGACCCTGCTCATAGTCCGGCTGTCGATCCCGATCGAAGGTCACGAGGACCCGGTCGATGAACGAGATCACTCGGGCCTCTCGGGCGCCCGGCGTCTCGTCGGTCGGGATGATCTGCGCCGCGACCGCTTCGACCTCAACCGCCTGCTCGGGAGTGAAGAACGCGAAGGTCTCCGCCATCGCCGACGCCGTCGACCCATTCACGTGCTCGGCGGCGGAAAGAATCGCGGGATAGTTGGCCATGACCCATACGCCGCCAAGGCCGGATACCGACTCAATGATGAACGAACGTCGTGACTGGCCTTGCGTACTCATGGTCATCCCTCCG
>CAUZJF010000261.1:0-3869 GCA_963579975.1 Dehalococcoidia bacterium | reverse complement strand
TTTTCAGCGCGTTTTCCGGTCGCCGCTTCATGGTGATGAAGTTCGCTCCGCAACCGACCGAGGACTGGCACCTCGACGAGCTGACGCGATATAAGAAGGATGTCCTGAGCCCGGACGAGCGGTGGCTTGCTAACGACCATCCGCGAATTCGAGGCATGGTCACCCACCGGTCCAACTAAGCACGTTCCAACCAGCCTGAAAAACGAGAAGGAGCTACTTCGATGAATCCACCAAAGCACACACCCGGCCCGTGGCAGGCACTCCCTGAAAACACGCCGATCCGTATAACCGGAGCGAAGGCCGAGCAGATCGCGGCCGTCTACGGCGGGTTCGTCGGCGAAACCGAGCAACTTGCCAACGGGCGGCTCGTCGCGGCAGCACCAGTCTTACTGGAATACGTCTCGAAGCTGGCCGAGGGAGGCGACGCCCAAGCCCAGGAAGTCATGGCGCAAGTCGAAGTCGCGCCGGCGTAAGAGACCGGTCTGAGACCGGCCCGTCCTTTTGCGGGCTACTCGTTCTCTTTGCTCTGCTGAGGCCTGAAGGGGTACACCCAGTCGGCCAGTGATCGCGGGTTCCTCGACTGGACCCATAGCTTACCCCGTCCTTTACGCATGCGACAGTTCCCGACGGTTTGCGACAGTAATTTTGACGATTAGTAGAATAGGTTGCACCTCGTTACGTGATAAGCTCACGTGGCGCCCGCAAGACCGCAAGTTAACCAGGGAGCTTCAGCATTGAATCTCGGCGAATTTTTCAAAGACATGGAGCCGGGCACGATAGCGACGATCGCGGGGGCCCCGTACCGGGTCGGTGTGCCCGCCAACGAGGCCCACGTCGGATGGCCCATCGGCGTCGCGAGGCGGCCAAACGGCGACATGATTGTGGTCGACTGGCACTGCAACCGCATGTGGCGTATCGACCAGGAAGGCACCCTACACATCTTTGCAGGCGATGGCATTCCGGGCGACCGGGGTAACGGCGGGCCGGCTGTCGACGCGAGGTTCAGCGGGCCGCACAGCCTTGTTCTCGACAAAGACTCCAACATGTACGTGGCCGACTTGAGAAACGAGGCCGTCCACAAGATCGACGAAAGGACAGAGACCATCACGCGCGTTGCTGGGTCCGGAAAGACAGGCCGTGGGGGCGACGGCGGCCCGGCGCTCGAGGCGGAGCTCGACGTAACCTGCGGCATGGCGGTTGACGCCGGCGGCAACCTCTACCTGTCCGGGGAATGGACGAACAACATCCGGCGGGTGGACGCGAAGACAGGAGTCATCGAGCACTTCGCCGGTCAGAACGCCCGGCACTACCCTTCCGAAACGGGCGACAGCCGGCCCCTGGGAGGCCGTGGACTGGAAGACTGGGGAGGCCCGAGCCTGGGCGGCTACCACGGAGACGGCGGGCCGGCAAGCGAAGCAGGGTTTTTCCACAACGAACACCTCGCCTTCGACTCAAATGGCGACCTCTATGTATGTGACAACTCCAACAACCGAATCCGCAAAATCGACATGGAGACGGGTATCATCACGACCGTGCTAGGCAACGGCATGCCCGCCTCCAACGGAGACGGCGGCCCGGCGACTGAGGCCAGCACATTGATGCCGGACGCGCTGTGCTTCGACGTGCAGGACAACATGTACGTCGGCGAAAAGTACGGCTACAAGGTGCGCAAGGTAGACGCCGAAACAGGCATCGTGACGACCCTGGTCGGGAACGGTGTGCCGGGCTATGGCGAGGAAGGTCTACCCGGCTCGGAAACAGCCTGCAACTCGGTCGAGGCAGGCATCTGGGCCGACCCCAACGGCACCGTGTTCTGGTGCGACTGCTCCGGCCGAGTCCGAAGATACGACGGCGCTACCGGAATCGTTACCACGGTTCTCGGCGGGACCAGCGTCCACGACGGTGAACCGGCGACGGACGGCTTTCTGTGTGCGCCCCAGTCCGTCTCTACAGGTCCGGACGGCCAGATATTCATCGCTGACATGATGACCCATCGGGTCCGGGGCATCGACCCGGAAACGGGCGTCATCCGCACGGTCGCTGGAAACGGCGCCCGCGCCTACGGTGGCGACGGCGGCCCGGCCGACAAGGCGTATCTGAGCAACCCCAATGACGTTTCCACAGATTCGAAGGGCCGAGTGGTTATTGCCGACACGAGGCACGGCTACGTGCGTCGTGTCGACGCCGATGGGACCATAAGCACGATCGCTGGGACCGGGTTACAGTGGGACAAGGGCGACGGCGGGCCCGCGGTCTCGGCCTGCTTCATGGAAACGCACGCGGTCGCTCACGGACCCAACGACGACATCTATGTCGCAGACGCCACGATCGGGCGAATCCGAAAGATCGACGCGTCGACAGGTATCATCACCACTGTGGCAGGCACCGGAAGCCCAGGGTATTCGGGCGACGGCGGGCCCGCCGTCGGGGCGCGGATCGGCGCTCCCACGAATATTCGCTTTGACGCCGCAGGCAACATGTATTTCGCGGACCCAACCCACCACATCGTGCGCAAGATCGACCAAACCGGGACCATCACAACCATCGTAGGGTCTGGTGAGAAGGGCTTTTCCCAAGACGGTACAAAGGCGACCGACGCGAAGCTGAGCCAGCCATCCGGCCTTGCGGTTGCGGCCGATGGCGTCGTATACGTATCCGATTCAGGCAACAATTGCGTGCGCCGAGTTGCCGCCGATGGACGGCTGGCGACAGTCGCGGGATGCCCAACACCGGGAGATGCCGGCGACGGTGGCCCGGCGACCGACGCGACTCTCAACGAGCCCCACGGGCTATGGTTATACGGGGAGGATATCCTGCTTGCGTGTGACTTCTACAACAGCCGGATTCGGGCTGTGAAACTTGCGGACGAGTAAGCCATTGCGATCAGCATACCAACGATTTCATGAGATAGCATCGTTCATGGCGGGTTCGCTTTCTCCGGCTTGGGTCGTACTCGCGTCGGCCGTATTGGTCCTCGGGATAGCTTGCGGTGAATCGGAGACCCCTCCGGGGCTCTCGATGTCCATAGACCGCTTTCATGACCCCGCCGCCGGCAGGGTTACGTTAGAGCTGCGGGTGGCGCCGACCGAGTATACGAAGCTGGGCACTCCCTACTTCGTAGAGATCATTGAGGGCGAGACGGCTCTGGGCTCCGTCGAGGTCGTCGTCGACGTTGACGGTTCGCCGGAGAACCCTGACCTGATTTACTGGCAGGTGGACGGCCTACGGGGCACAGAGGTCGCCGATCCCGGTCAATCTCCGATCGAGGAACTGAGTGCCGAAAAGGTCATGATTGAGGCGACCGGCGCCGCCATCGAGACGATGCTCTCTGACCTGGGCAAGAACGAGACGCAATCGCAGACGCGAGTGGACTCCCTGATCGAAGAAAAGAACTCATTGGAGGTAGAACTCAAGTCGTTGGAAGATCGGCTGGCGGACTCTGCAATCAGTCTCGTGCAATTGGGCGAGATCCAGAGAAGAACAAACGACAGACTTGATGAAGTACTGTCGGATCTGAATTCGGAGGCATCGGGCCTACAGAGATGGGAGCGGTGGCGCACCGGCACCGTCCACACAGGAGAGACCGCGCAGTTCGACAGCTTTGTGCGCCAGTACCTGAGTGTCGACGTTCGAGATAAGTAGGACAGATGGCCGACGATCAGAAGTGAGATTGGACGTTAGATTTCGCGTGCCGGTCTCGGCGCCGGTTCCGTTCGAACTTGTGAGAAAAGAAACCACAGATGTCGTCTAATGGTACGTCTTTGAAAGACCGGATTCGAGGCGGCGAGACTCTAATCGGCGCCGCAATTCCGATGAAGTCTGACGCCGATTGGCTAAAATCGGTAGTGGAGCGGAGACCCTACGATTTC
>CAUZJF010000260.1:0-3932 GCA_963579975.1 Dehalococcoidia bacterium | reverse complement strand
GATCCCGTCCAGTACAGAAGGGGGACCGCGACGGCCAGCAGCGTCAGGTGATTGCCGAGGCCGATACCGAGCAGGCCGCCGAATGCCGCAAGGCTTCGGTTCTCCGACCGCCTGTCTCTTCTACCGTCCGATTTGGGCAGCAACAGCCGGACGATGATCAGCAGCAGTGCGCCGGCCAACAGAGCGTTGAGTGCGTAAACCTCAGTGACGACGGCCAGCGACCACGGTATGTGCGAGGCGGCAAAGGCGGCCCCGGCCAGGGAGGCGCCGATCACGGCCATCGCCGCTGGCGCTTCGGGACCCAGAGATCGACACAAGCGCAGCGTGGCCGCGTACACCATCAGCGCTGCGGTGGTCGTCAATACCGCGGAAAGCAGATTGCCCCTGAATGCGAAATCGCCGAGCGGTACGATCATGCCAAAGGCCTTGAGCAGAAGCATGTACGTCGGGTATCCGGGGGGGTGGGGAACTCCCAGCGTGTTGGCGGCGGCCAGCAATTCGCCGCCGTCCACTCCCACTTCGTCGACGCCCCAACTCAGAGTCGGGGCGATCGTCGAGAGATAGAGGGCAAGTGAACCCGCGAAGACGCCCAGTCCGGCAAGGAATGATGGTGACTTTACCCGGTCCCAATTCACGTTCGCGGCTCCGTCGATTTCGATCCATGTCGTCTGTCGGGGTCCAGGATGCCGAACCAGGCGACGGATACATACTAACGGGACGGTGTTCCGAAGCATAGCGGCAATTGGCGCCGGCCCGCTTTACGGTCGCCGTCTCGTGCTGTGCCTCGATGCCGTAACTAAGGTCCGCGCGGTTTTGCTGTACGGGCTTGGCGTGTGCTACAATTCAGCAACTAAATAAGAGAGAGCGATAGAGAAAGTAAGGTATGGGCTTGGACGCAGCCGCGAAAGGAGCCATCGCAAAGGAGTATCAGTCCCACGAGGGAGATACAGGCTCCACCGAAGTTCAGGTGGCCATCATTACCACCCGAATCAACGGCTTGACAGAACACCTCAGAGAGCACAAGCACGACGAAGCCACGCGACGGGGCCTTCTCAGGCTGGTTGGTCGCAGGCGTCGTCTCCTTCAATACCTCAACGGGGAAGATGTGGCCCGCTACAGGTCTCTCATCGCAAGGCTTGGGCTGAGGAGATAAGTCCCGACATATCGAGACTTTCCTCCCCTCCCCCCCCCGTAGGAGGTATCGGTTCTTATGATGTCCACTTTTCAACGTGACGTCGGCTCGGGAACGCTCGCCCTAAAAACGGGCACTCTCGCCCAGCAGGCCAACGGCTCGGTCTTGGTGACTTACGGCGACTGCGCCGTGCTTGTCACGGCCACGATGGACAACCCCCGCGAGGGGATCGACTTCTTCCCGCTGACGGTTGATTTCGAGGAAAGGCTGTACGCGCGGGGGAAGATCCCCCACAACTGGTTCCGTCGGGAGGGCCGTCCTCCGATGGAACACGTCCTGGCCGACCGTCTCACCGACCGCTCCATACGGCCTCTCTTCCCTGACGGGTTCCGGAAGGAAGTCCAGATAATTGCCACACCGCTGTCTGCGGACGTCGAGAACCCTCTCGACATGCTCGTCATGATCGGCTCATCTGCGGCGCTGTCGATCTCCGACATACCTTTCGACGGCCCCATCGGCGCCACGCGCGTCGGACGCGTTGACGGTCAGTACGTCGTAAACCCGACATACGAGCAGCTGGCAAAGAGCGAGTTGGAACTGGTTGTCTCGGGTAGCCGCCACGGAATCGTGATGATCGAAGCGGGAGCGAATGAGCTCTCGGAGCCGATGGTCCTGGAGGCCATGCAGCTCGCTCAGGACGTCAATCTCGAGCTGATCGAGCTACAAGAAGGGATGGCCCAGGAGATCGGCCGGCCCAAGGCCGCGTTCGAGACGGAGAGCCTTCCCGCTGACCTCGTCGCCGCCGTCGACTCGGTAGTCGACGGCAGGCTGGCCAGCCTCCTGGACGCTCGGGGCGAGAAGCCCGACGTGGAAGACGGGATCACTGCCCTGAAGAACGAAGTCGTGGAGGCGTTGAGCGAAACCTATGCGCCAGCTGCCGTAGGGTCAGCGTTCAAAGCGCAGGTCGAGTCGTCTTCCAAAAAGGCTTTCCGGGAGGCCATCATCTCCCGCGGAGAACGTCCGGACGGCAGAAGCCTGACCGAGATCCGGCCAATTTCGTCCGAAGTCGGCATCCTCCCGCGCACTCACGGTAGCGGTCTCTTCACACGAGGGCAGACCCAGATCCTGGGCATCGCGACCCTTGGCTCCGTCAGCGACGCCCAGAGAATGGACACACTCGCCCCTCAGGAATCGAAGCGGTTCATGTTGCACTACAATTTCCCGCCGTTCTCGACCGGAGAGGCCAAACGGTTAATGCCTGCGGGAAGACGAGAGATCGGACACGGCGCATTGGCGGAGCGGGCGCTGGTGCCAGTTCTGCCCGACGAGGAAGAGTTCCCGTACACGATCCGTCTTGTCGCCGAAGCGCTCAGCTCCAACGGCAGCACTTCGATGGGCAGCGTCTGCGCGGGTACTCTGGCTCTTATGGACGCAGGCGTGCCGATCAAGAAGCCGGTTGCCGGGATATCGATTGGGCTGGTGGCTGAAGAAAACGGCCGCTTCGCTACCCTGACCGACATCCAGGGAATGGAGGACCATGCCGGGGACATGGACTTCAAGGTGGCCGGTACCAGAGACGGTATCACTGCCATTCAGCTCGATATCAAGATAAGAAGCCTGAGCTTCGAGATCATCGAGGCCGCGCTGAAGCAGGCCGTGGATGCGCGTTTGTTCCTTCTCGATCGGATGCAGGAGACGATCGGCGCATCTCGCGATGATGTCAGTCAGTACGCGCCGAGAATGACTCGTATCAATATACCGGTCGACAAGATCGGCCTGGTCATAGGCCCGGGTGGAAAGACGATTCGGGGCATTGTCGAGGCAACCGGAGCCACGGTGGATGTCGAGGACGATGGGACCATCACTATTGGTGCAACCGATGGTGAGGCTGCCAAGAAGGCCATCGAAATGATTCAGGCCTTGACCCGTGAGGCGAAAGTGGGCGAGATCTACACGGGTAAGGTAGTACGCATCATGGACTTCGGCGCCTTCGTCGAGATCCTGCCGGGCAAAGATGGGATGGTGCACATCAGCGAGCTTTCCAACGAGCACGTACCCACGGTCGAAGACGTTGTGAAGCTAGGCGAAGAGATTACGGTAATGGTCCAGGACGTAGACTCGACGGGCCGCATCCGGCTTTCGCGCCGGGCGCTTCTGGAAGGCTCGGGGGGTGGTGGTTCCCGACCGGCCGGCCGGCCCGACAGCGGCGGTCGACCGGGTGGTGACCGACAGGGGGACGGCCGTCAGGGTGGGTACAGGCAGCAGGAGCGGCCTCAAGGAGGCGGACGGCGCGACTTCGGACGTGGTGGTCCTCCGCGGAGTGGAGGCGGCGGTCCCGGCGAGCAGAGGTCTGGGCCACCGCCCCGTTAACCACGGCTCCCAGGGCAGCCAGCTACCAGCGCCGTTTTTCGGGCGCATATGGCAATCGACGACTCCTTCGCGTCCCGCCTGCCGGGCGGGTTGTTCTTTACTTCAATGTGGGGTTTGGCTATGGCACCCATCAACGTAGTTGTCCAGGGCGTGCTTGGCAAGATGGGACAGCAGGTCCTCAATATGACGTGTTCGGAAGACGGCTTGCGCGCCGTCGGCGGCGTGGACCTGAACGCCTCTGCGGATTCCATCGCACTGCCTGACGGCTCCGGTACGATCCCTCTCTCAATCTCTCTGGATGACGTGATCGGTGATGCCGATGTCGTCGTCGATTTCACAGGCGCGGATGGGGCACTGGACGCGATTCGGGCAGCGGCTCCACAGAAAGTGGCCGTTGTGATCGGTTCGACCGGCAGCCCGGACTCGACTC
>CAUZJF010000259.1:0-3964 GCA_963579975.1 Dehalococcoidia bacterium | reverse complement strand
GACCGGGTCTACTACCGAGATCGCTACGACTATCGCCGAGCGTTGGTCGGCTTTGCCCGCGACCTGAACAGCGATCTGGATCTGGAGCGGTTGACCGACCGGCTCGTCACCCGCGTGTCCGAGACCCTGGTCGTCGACAAGATCGTGCTGTTGCAGGGGGCTGCGGAGACTGACACCGACGCGGTTGTGGGTGCGTTCGTCCCGCTTCGATGGACAGGGTTCGAGACGCAGCCGCCGCCAATCTCCAAGGATTCGAAGCTCGGGAATCGGTTGGCGGTTCGCCAGACCCTGGTTATCGACACGCCGGCTCGGCGCCATGGGCTTCCCGATGACGAAGTCACATTCTGGCGCGACCAGGGTCTCCACTACTTCGTGCCGTGCGTGGCGGAGGAGGGGACCATTGCCGTGATCGCCCTGGGGCGGAAGGGTACCGGGGAGCCACTGAGCAGCGAGGACATGGCGCTGCTCGCGGCCGTGGCGGGTCAGGTCGCGACAGCACTCGAGAACGGGCGTCTCTACGGTCAGCTTCAACTCAAGGCCGCAGAGGTGGATCGGATGCGTCAGTTCAGCGAGAACATTATCGAGTCTCTGAGCGACGGACTGGCGGTGTTCGACCTTGAAGGCCGCGTTGTTCGATGGAACGCAGGTCTCGAGCGGTTGTATGGCGTTTCCCGTGACCAGGCGGTCGGCCAGAGTCGTGAATCGTTGTTCGACGAGGCATTCATGGAGCCCCTCCGCGCTGCGCAGGAAGAGAGCCCAGGCGGGACAGTTCTCTATCGGGTTCCCCTGGTCGCCCGGCACCCATCGACCGAGGGCGAGGCGCGTCGCCGACTGCTCGCGAATGTGGCCATGGCTCCGCTACTCACTCCCGATGGCGACACCAGCGGGATGATGATCATCGTGGAGGACATCACCGCGCGCGTCCAGCTCGAGGAACAGCTCCAGATCTCGGAGAAGATGGCGTCCGTCGGCCTGCTGGCGGCGGGTGTCGCTCATGAGGTGAACACGCCCTTGACCGGCATTTCGAGTTTTACCCAGATGCTGCTCGAGGGAGCCGACCCAGAGGATCCAAAGACCAAGGTGCTCGAGAAGATTGAGCGGCAGACATTTCGGGCCGCCAAGATCGTCAACGGCTTGCTGAATCTTGCGCGCCCAGGGCGGTCGGACGTCTCGGGTCCAGTCGACCTCAACGCCGTGATCAACGACGTGCTCGCTCTTCTCGAGCATCAGCTGGCCGCGGGCAGCGTTCAGGTGCGACGTGAGCTCTCCACTGTCCCGATCGCGGTACAGGGTGTGGAATTCAAGCTGCAGCAGGTGTTCTTGAACCTCTTTCTCAATGCACGTGATGCCATGCCCACCGGCGGCTGGTTGGCTATCCGCACCCACCTCGGTGACCAGGCGGTCGTCGAGGTGTCCGACACCGGTAGCGGGATTCCGGCCGACGTTCTTTCGCGCATCTACGATCCGTTCTTCACCACCAAGGCTACGGGGCAGGGCACGGGTCTGGGACTATCCGTGACCTATGGCGTCGTTCAGGAACATCGGGGAGCGATCGAGTGCGATAGTGACCCCGGGCAAGGCACACGTTTCACACTCACGCTCCCGCTCGCGACGTCGGCTCTGAGGCAGACAGCCGGCGCCGAGCTCTAATCAGGACGCAATGGAATACACCTCAGTTCTCGTCGTCGACGACGAAGAGATCATGCGGGAGATTCTCGACTCGCTGCTGACGCGAGAGGGGTACAAGGTGACCCTCGCGTCCTCCGGAGAAGAAGCAATCGAGATCGCGAAGACGACGCCGTTCGATGTGGCGGTCGTCGACGTCATGATGCCCGGTATCGACGGGATCGAGACCCTCGAGGCGCTGAAGCAGATCGATCAGGACCTCCCCGTCATCATCATCACCGCCTACGGCACACCGGCCAACACCCGCCTCGCCTTCAAGTGTGGCGCGTTCGATTTCCTCGAGAAGCCTTTCAAGAACGACGATGTCCTGGTCGTCGTCCGCAATGCTGGTTCCCAGCGGCGCCTGATGGCGGAGAATCAGACGCTTCGCCAGAGCCTGCTGGCCCACACGGAGAAGTTCAGCAACATCATTGGTGGGAGCACGCGGATGCAGCGTGTCTTCGCGCTTCTGCGACAGGCGGCGCCAAGTCGAACGACCATCCTGGTGCAAGGCGAGAGTGGGACCGGCAAGGAGCTGGTGGCGCTGGCCGTACACGCGAACTCTCCACGGAGCGACCGCCCGTTCATCGTTGTGAACTCGGGGAGTCTGCCACCCGACCTGCTGGAATCGAATCTGTTCGGTCACGTCAAGGGCGCGTTTACTGGCGCGGTCACAACGAAGAAGGGACTGTTCGAGGTTGCGGACAAGAGCACGATCTTTTTCGACGAGATCGGAAGCGTGCCCTTGGAAACCCAGGCGAAGCTACTGCGAGTCATTCAGGAGCGGGAGTTCATGCGTTTGGGTGGAGTTGACACGATCAAGGTCGACGTGCGGATCGTCGCGGCAACGAACGTCGACTTGCAGGAGATGGTGGCAGATGGAAGGTTTCGTGAAGACTTGTACTACCGACTTCACGTCATCACGATCGAGCTTCCCCCCCTCCGTGAGCGGCGAGAGGATATCCCGTCCCTGGCTCAGCACTTCCTGAAGCAATATGGCGAGGAGAACAGCAAGAACGATCTCGAGCTTCTTCCGGAGACGCTGCGGTTGTTGGAGGACTATCACTGGCCAGGAAACGTTCGGGAGCTTGAGAACGTGATCGAGCGCGCTGTTGTGCTCACCGGTGGGGCTGAGATCGGGCCGGACCTTGTTCCCGATGCGGTACGCACGTCAGCGTCGTTCCACCTGGCAAACTTCGCGCTGCCCCCAGAGGGCATTCCGTTTCGTCAGGTTATGGATGACATGGAGTCGCTGCTGATCACGAGGGCGCTCGAGGCGGCCGGTGGTGTACAAAAGCGGGCCGCAGAGCTGTTGCAGATCAAGCCGACCACCCTCAACCAGATGATCAAGAGGCATGGAATCCGTCCTGAGCGGCACCGGGGATCAGGAACTGATCCCTCCCGGTCGCCAAGATCCAAGGATGGGAGGACGTCGCTTGGCGGAGAACGTCCGAGCTCGACGGCGACGAAGACGAGGACCGCCAGCGACCTGTCCGAGATCGTCGGGCGGCGCTCGATCAACTAGTCCGTCGGCCCTGGGCCTTCTTCCGCGACCTGCCTGACTGCGGGCCCCGGCTTCGAGATCCGCGGCGCGACCCACGGCCCTCTCGGCGGCCAGCGACTTTCACCATCATCCGCTCGTACTTTTCCAGGATGACGCCCCAGCTGTAGTGGTCCCGGACATACGCGCGGCCGTTCAGTCCCATGCCGGCGCGGAGGGCGCTGTCCTTCATGAGAGCCTTCAGACACTCGACGAACTCCTCGCGGTTGCCGTAGTAGAGCCCAGCATTGCTCCGCTGGCAATGGGCTGTCAGCACGTCGCTGCGGGCGTTGGCGAGAATCGGCGTGCCGACGGCAAACGCCTCGAGGGCGAGGAGCGAGAGGCTTTCATACGGTGAAGGGACCACGACGACTGTCGCGGCTTCGAGTGCCTCGAGTCGTTCGATTTCGGGAAGCAAGCCGGCGAATCGAATAAACGGCTCCTCGGGGATCGGCATCAGCTTGACTCCCATGAGCGCCAAGGTGGCGTCGCCCTGTTCGTCAGCGTAGCTGCTGAAGTACTCGATCAGCTCTTCGCAGCCCTTCCCGGCGTCGATTCGTCCACCATACAGCGCAAATGGGTCATAGAGCCGGTGGCGTCTTCGGAAGATGGCCCCCCGCCCGTTGTCGACCGAAGACACTCCGTTGCCGGCGTCCGGCTCGTCCGCGGCCACGGCTGCCTCCGCGTCACTTTGCAGGTCGACGTCTTCAGCACTCTGCGTGCTCTCGGCCGGATCCTGAGGAGGTCCGAGGTGGGGGG
>CAUZJF010000258.1:0-3973 GCA_963579975.1 Dehalococcoidia bacterium | reverse complement strand
CTTGTCCGCGACAATCAATGTTGGCCTCTGAAGAATTGACATAGTGTGCCGGCAAGGCTGCAACAGATGCGCAGCGCTTCTTTCCGAAGGTGTTAGGACACCTTCGAGCGACGCTCCAGGTAATAAACCCCCGCCCCAGCAGTACCGAGCATGAATACGACGGCGATGACGACAAATGCTACGGAGGGTCCCTCGTTCGGCTTCGCTTCAGGCGCAGCTTCCGTGGCGACCTGCGTTGCCATCGCCATAGGGACCGCGCTGGCCGCGGTCGTTGTTGTCGCGGTTAACGCAGCTCCGGCCAACGGTGTCGAAGGCGGCAATGCCGTCGGCTGAGGCCCTGGGCTACTGGCTGGGAGAGGTGTTGTCGTCGCGCTCGGCGTATGCGATGGACTCGGCAGGGGTACCGGCGACGGGGACGGCGTAGTCTCAGGACCGAGCGCCTGTAGCGTCGCGCCGGCTGGAAACGGCGAGGGCACCGGTGTATCGGTCGTCAAAGGAACCGATGTGGGTATTGGAGTCGCGGTAGGCGGTGGCAGACCCTGTACCGTGAAGCTACCCAGAAGCCGGTCTATCCTCAGACGATACTCGCCCTCTGGCTTCACGAACGTGAACCTGACGGACACGGTTTCGCCCGGCCCGGCTTCAGCGACTCGGGTTGCTTCGATAGTGTCGTTGAGCCAGAGGTTCACCGGATAGGCAGCGTGCTCCGAGCCGGTGTTGGTTACCATCGCGCCGACCGTTATCGTTTCTTCGGCCTCTGGAGACCTGGGCTCAATGACGAGACCGCCGACTTCGAAGAGGTGCTCGCGTGGTTCTTCGCTGCCGGTGATCGCAATATCGGAGAAGCCTTGCACCACGACCGAGTAAAACACCCGGGCCGGGTCCTCACCAATCCGCTTGGATGAGTGAGGACCCCAGGCCTCCCGTCCTTCGTCGTATCGAACCAGCTCGATGGACCACTTGTGCACCTGATTGGCTTCGATCCAGTCTTTCTCAATCGATAGGGCCACATGAGCCGCCGCGAGATCTCCCGGCTCGGCTCCAGCGACGTCGACGCTGAACATCGAGTGGACTATTCGGTCCACTGGCAGCTCAGGAAAGCCTGCAGAGATCGTGGTAAGGCTGGATAGCGTGATCCCGATGTAAAGGGCGGAGGGATAATGTACCGCCGAGGCTGGTCGAACGCTGAAGAGTGGCGTTTGAAAACTGTACCGGCTATCGCCTTCAATCGGGTTGGAACGAACCTGATGGAAGGTGGACTGGATGTATACGGTGGAGCTGTACGGTCAAGTCCGGCGGGCGGTCCATGTCGAAGGGATGAGCATCCGGGAAGCGGCGCAAGTATTCGGGCTGCACCGGGACACGGTGCGCAAGATGCTCAAGTACTCGTTGCCTCCGGGGTATCGACGGGAACAACGACCTCCAAGACTCGTAGCTCGATTCCCGTCTCCCCTGTCCTCACTCCGGGGGCATCCTTCCAGGACGGTCAAGGCTCGCCGATTCCATCGAGGTCCTGTGGGCTACAGCCTTCGGACAGGGGGGCACCCTCACCTCAATCCTCTCCCGTCGTCAAAGGAGAGGAGGTACCCCCTCCCCCACGTGGGATTTAGTCGCCGCGGCTTCGACGGGTTCGGGTTTGCTGTTGCGGGCTTTGAGGTACTGGCCGGTGTGGGAGTCCTCGATTTCGGCTACTTCTTCGGGGGCGCCTTCGGCGATGACGTAGCCGCCGGCATCACCGGCGCCGGGGCCCAGGTCGATCAGGTGGTCGGCGGCGTTGATGAGGTCGAGGTGGTGCTCAATCAGGACGACGCTGTTGCCTGCGTCGACGAGGCGATGGAGGACGCGCAACAGATGGGCGCAGTCCTCGAAGGAGAGGCCGGTGGTCGGCTCGTCGAGGATGTATAGGGTGTTGCCGGTCGCTCGCTTGGCCAGTTCGGTGGCGAGCTTGACCCGCTGGGCCTCGCCGCCGCTGAGGGTGGTGGCCGGCTGGCCGAGCCGGATGTAACCGAGGCCAACGTCGAACATGGTCTGGAGCCGGTTTCTGACCCTGGGTATGTTGATGAAGTACTCCAGCGCCTCGGTCACCGTCATGTCGAGCACGTCGGCGATGTTCTTGCCTTTGAATTTGATCTCGAGGGCCTCGCGGTTGTAGCGCTTGCCCTGGCACACCTCGCACGGGACCGTCACGTCCGGCAGAAAGTGCATTTCGATAGTGACGTATCCGTCGCCGGAGCACGCCTCGCACCGGCCGCCCTTGACGTTGAAGGAGAAGCGCCCGGGCTTGTACCCGCGCGTCCGGGCCTCTGGCATCGCCGCGAAGAGCTCGCGGATGGGCGTGAAGGTGTTGGTGTAGGTGGCCGGGTTGCTCCGCGGCGTGCGACCGATAGGCGACTGGTCGATGTTGACGACCTTGTCGATGGCGTCGATGTTTTTGATACCGTCGCTCTCGCCGGGCCGGTCCTTGGCCCGGTAGAAGTGCTTCGCCAGGCTCTTGTACAGCACCTCGTTGATGAGGGTGCTCTTACCCGACCCCGATACGCCGGTGACGCAGACCAGCACTCCCAGCGGAATCTTGACGTCGATGTACTTGAGGTTGTTCTGCCTGGCGCCTTTGACGACGATGTGCTCGCCGTTTCCTTTGCGCCGGCTCATGGGTATCGGAATCCGGCGACGGCCGCCCAGGTATTGGCCTGTGATTGAATCAGCGCTGTCGATGATGTCCTCGACGGTGCCCGTAGCGATGATCTCACCGCCGTGCTCGCCGGCGGCCGGCCCGAGGTCGATGACGTGGTCCGCCGCCCGCATGATCGCCTCGTCGTGCTCGACGATCAGGACGGTGTTGCCCAGGTCGCGTAGCCGCTTCAGGGTCTCGATGAGGCGGTGGTCGTCGACGGGATGGAGCCCGACGGAGGGCTCGTCGCAGACGTACAGAACGCCCATGAGCCCTGAGCCGATCTGGGTCGCCAGGCGGATTCGCTGGGCCTCGCCGCCGCTCAGAGTGGAGGCGGTGCGCTCGAGGGACAGGTAGTCGAGTCCGATGTTGACGAGGAAGAGCAGCCGCTCCTCGATCTCTTTCAGAATCTGCGCGGCGATGGCCATCTCACGGGACGTGAGGACCTCGGGCTGGGCGACTCCGTCGGTCGACCCGGCAGGTCGCGCCGATTTCCCGTTTGGACTCACTCTGGACGGCGTTGCTTCCCCGGACGCGGTCGCGCCGCCTATCTCGTGGACCCAATCCAGGGCGTCCGCGATGGACTTGCGCGTTACGCCGATGATGTTAAGGCCGCCGACCGTCACGGCGAGGGCCTCAGGCTTGAGGCGCTCGCCGTCACACGAACGGCACGGCCTCGACGTCATGTATCGCTCGATCTCGGAGCGGGACCGGTCGGACTCGGTTTCGCGGTAGCGGCGCTGCATATTGTTGATGATGCCCTCGAAGGACGATTTCCACTCGAACTCGCGGCCAGTTACGCTCCTCTGCTTCATCGTAATGGTGCGGCCTTTGGTCCCGTAGAGCAGCAGGTCGAGATACTTCTTTTGAAGCTTCTTGACCGGTACGGTCGTCTCGAAGCCCTCGCTCCTCGCAGCCGCCTCTGCTTGTCTGAAAAACCAGCGAGCAGGCCCGTCGGCCGCGATGGCGCCCTGCTGGAGCGACAACTCCTTGTTGGGAACAACCAGGTCGGGATCGACCTCGAGCTGGTGTCCCAGACCGGTGCAGGTCGAGCAGGCGCCGTGGGGGTTGTTGAAGCTGAAGGTCCGGGGTTCGAGCTCGCCGAAGCTGATGTTGCAGTGAACGCAGGCGAACTCCTCGGAGAAGAGCGTCTCGTCGCCGTCAGTGGTGGCAGCTAGCACAGTGCCTCCGGCCATTCTCAGCGCACTCTCGACCGAGTCGGCGACACGGGTGGGCTCGGCGCTATCGCCAATGACGAGCCGGTCGACGATCACCTCTATGGTGTGCCACTTCTTCTTGTCG
>CAUZJF010000257.1:0-4000 GCA_963579975.1 Dehalococcoidia bacterium | reverse complement strand
GCGGCCTGCGGGTCGACGGCCGGCAGCAGGTGGTGGACATGCAGGGCCAGGTCATTCCCGGTCTCTATGCGGGAGGCGAGGCCGTGGGGGGCTTCAACAAGCATGGCCTGGGCAAGGGTCACGTCCATGGATACATCGCCGGTACGCATGCTGCCGCAGAGCCATCCATCTAGTCGTCACCTTGATTTCCGGTGGGGATCCTACCCCACCGGACGGGCTCACCGTCCATGGCCGAAGACAACGACATGACGCGCAAGATCATCACGTGTAGCATAGAGGCGTCACCCAGTGAAGTCGATGCCGGCGCCGACATGACTCTGAAGGGCAAGGTCTCGTGCTTTCCGGCCGCAGACCTGCGGGGAGAGACCCTCCTGATCATGGACAAAGATGGCGCCTTGGCCGAGAGCATCGAGTTCGACGGTGAGACCAACGAGACGGGTGAGTTCGTGGTGAAGGCGCCGCTCACGCCAGGGGCCTATACTTGGCTGGCCGTGTGCCCGGCGTCTGCAACGGCAGGCATTTCACGTGAGGAAACGTCGGCGCCGTTTTCATTCACCGTCAAACGGCACAGCACGAGTGTCGTCGTATGGGACGTGCCGTCGACCATCGAATGCGGCGAGGGGTTCAGTGTCAAGCTAGGGGTCAAGTGCTCCTCCGAGTGCCGGCCCGACGGTTGGACGGTCGAGGTCCGCGACCAGGACGGGAAGAAGCAGGCGACGGGCACTCTCAGCGGCGAGCCGTGGCCCGGCACCGCCGCGCTTTACTACAGGGAGGTAGACCTGAGCGCCCCTGACACGGAGGGGCTCCATGCATGGGAAGCCAAGGCTCCGGCGGACGGTCTGGATATCCCGCACGCGGAGTGTATCGCCGGTTTTGGCGTGAGAATCGTTCCCGTACCCGAGTGTCTCTTGACGGTCGTCGCCATAGACATGGAAAGTCAGACCCCCGTCAAGGGTGCCAAGGTTGTTGTTCACCCCTACAAAGCCTTCACAGACGAGCGTGGCGTGGCCGAGGTGAGAGTTCCGGAAGGCGAGTACAGACTCTTTGTTTCTGGAAAGAATTATTTCCCCTTCCGCAGCGACGGCGAAATGAAGACGGACGTTACGATAAGGGCGGAGCTTGCTTTGGACCTGGAACTCTCCGATGCCGACATCTGGTCCTGATTCCAGACCCTGCCACGAAAAAGGAGAGAACCTCTGATGTTGAAGCTTGTGGTTGGTGTTCTGGGTCTGGCGTTCGTCATCGCCCCGGTTGCCATTGCACCACAAGGGATCGACACCGTCCTATACGAGCAGGGGCAGCAACTCTACCAGGAGAGCTGCGCGCTTTGCCATCAGGACTCAGGCGTCGGGGATCCGCCAACGTTCCCAGCCTTGAGCGGCAGTGACCAACTCGGAGACCCTGTCCGGATTGTCCGCAGTATCCACGTGGGCAGGAGGCGCATGCCTCCATTCCCCGACCTGACCGCGGAGGAAATCTCCTCTTTGGCAAACTACGTTCGCAACGCGTGGGCGAACGACTTCGGCAGTGTGAGCACCGAAGACGTAGCGGCAGTGCTAGAGGGACTCGAGGAAACCGGCCCAATGGCATCGGTCTGGGATGGCGTGTTCACCGAGGCACAGGCGAGAGTGGGCCAAGCGGTATACCCGGGTGCCTGTGGTACGTGTCATGGCCACAGATTGAATGGTGCTCCGGACGATCCGGATATGCGGTCCACGCCCCCTCTGGCGCGGGCGAGGTTCCTCCGCGTCTGGCAGGGAAGATCGCTTGCCACCCTGTTCGAATACACGCGGGCGACGATGCCGGAAAGCAATCCGAACTCTCTGACTGACCAGGAGTATGTCGATGTCATCGCCTACATGCTCACTGTAGGCGGGATGCCGGCGGGGGATGACGAACTCCAACCCGACCCACAGAGTCTCGCCCGTGTCGTCATACAACCGCAGCCATAGGAGATGCAGCAGCCAAGAGTCTGAACCCGATCGACGCAGTCTCGTTGAAGACGCGGTCGAAGGTGCGGATCTAACTCAGACGAGAGCCACCCGTGACACGATTCTCTAGTCCCTCCAGGATCCAGACTCGGCAGATGGAGCATCTGGCTTGGCCGAATCGACCTCCGAGGGCCTTCGGCGCCCGACGCGTGGCCGCTGACCTAACTTACGAAAGAGCCACTGCGTACAGCTCGATCAGCTTGCCCCAAGCTCGCTCGGCATCGGCCTCATTGTAGATCGGCGCTCCGGCCTGAGCCGGCATGTCCGTGACGCACCAGCCGTGCTGGGCACCGGAATACACCTCGATCTCGGCCTCAACACCCGCGTCGGCGAAGGTCTCTCGCAGTACGTCCTTGGCTTCGGGCTGTTGCGCGTCGTCGTTGGATGCGATGCCGAAATACATGCGTGCCTGGATACTCGGCGCCAGCAGATGCGGGCTATTCGGGTTGGCGGTCACCAGTCCCCCTCCGTGGAAGGATGCGGCGGCGCCGATGCGATCCGGCAGGGCGGCGGCGGTTCTCACGATCAGTGGTCCGCCCATGCAGTAACCCTGCGTGCCGATCTTCTTCGATGCATCCACCTGCGGTTGCGCGTCCAGAAACGCGACGTAGGGGGCGGCATCCCGTTCGGCCGCGCCCGGCGCGGTCACCGAGCCCATCAGCGGACCCAGCCTCGCCCGGTCCTCTTGATTCTGGAAGTCGAAGGAGGCGAGGTCGTCGAACACAGGCGCCCTCTCGACCCGATAGAACGGGTTCGGCACCAGCACGGAGTATCCTTCCGCTGCCAGCCGCCTCCCCATGTCACGAAAAGAGGGCCGTAGTCCGAATGCGTCCGTCCAGATCAGTACGCCCGCATAGGCACCTGTCCGTGGGTGAATATAGGCAGCGTCGGCCGTCCCATCGGGAGTCGTGATCTCGACGTCCTCTTCGACCACTTCAATGCCCTGTGCCGTGCAGCTCGCGGTGACTGCAACGCCCGCGGTCACCGAGAAAGCTACAAAGTCGCGACGCGTCATCTTGCCAGGCTGCGCATCGCGTTCCGGTTGCTTGGCTGGATTTTTGACCATGGTTACCTCCTCGGAGTTCGGAGCAACGTATCATCTTCTCGATTGGCGGACCATCGGAGCTGGACGGAACCCGAGACTCGCCTGCTTGCGCCTACCGTCCTGCTCTCGGATGTTGAGCGCAGGAGCGTTGTCTGTTATACCGATGGAGATCGTCGTGAACTGCTTCGAGGCGCTTCGCCAGCGGGTGCCCAGTTTGAAGGCTCAGAGCCCCTGGCTTCGCGTCTTCGTGGAATGCGTGATGATTGTCGGCTCTATCCTGCTGGTGTTCGCCACCCCGTGCACTGCCTCACAGGTGCAAGAAATCTTCCCCTACGAACTCGACCAGCGGCTTGATGTCGGCCTCACCGCCGGTGGCGTGGCCCTTTTCGCCGGTGCCGCGGCCGCCTATTGGGGGCAGGAGCCGCTCACGGTGGGGGAGATCGAGCCGCTCATCCCGGCAGATATCAACGGCTTCGACCGCTCCGCTACCACGCAGTGGTCCCCCACAGCCGGCGACGTGAGCCACGCGCTGGTCCTGACCCTCATGGCTGCGCCGCTAGGCCTGGCGATCGCCACGCCGGGGTCGCGACAGTCTTGGACCGTGGCGGCCCTGTACGGCGAGGTGCTGCTGGTCGGCAACGGTCTGGGTGAGCTGCTCAACGGTGTGATGAACCGCACAAGGCCGTTTGTCTACAATGACGATCCGGACATCCCCGGCGAGGTGCGGTTCGAGGTTGATGCTCGCCGCTCATTCCCGTCCGGCCATACCGCGAACGCCTTCGCGGCCGCGGTGTTCCTCAACTCAGTCTATGCGAAGCTCCATCCTGGCTCGTCCGCGACGTGGATGTGGGCGGGCTCCCTGACGCTTGCCGCAACCACTGGTTATGTGCGTTACCAGGGGGGTAAGCACTACCCGACCGACATCATCAGCGGGGCGATCATTGGCTCGTTGGTCGGATGGGGG
>CAUZJF010000256.1:0-4020 GCA_963579975.1 Dehalococcoidia bacterium | reverse complement strand
GGGATGGAGGTGCAGTTCAGGGCCGATGTACCCCGGAGACGTGGTGAACATAATCACAGCGTCTTCACCTCCGGTCTGCTCGCCAGTGGCTAGGAAAGCCACCTCGGCTCCAAAAACGCTCACCGATTCAGCTTCGCCCGGCAAATGCACTATTGCTTTTTGATCAATCGACATGGGTACCTCCGAATTGGTTATGAGAGGGTCTATCGGACTGATTTTCTCGACCGCGAGATCAACAATCTCATCACACTAATCATTGTCAATATTCAGGCTCGCTCCTACACCAATCGTTCCTCCTCTAATCGGTCAATTAACTGTTGCCAGGTTTCGATGCTGCGCCGTTTAAATAAACGCCTCACCAAAGCAGGGTTGCTGACCTGGATTTCCCAGATGGAATTCAGGTGTGTCCGTCAACTGCGTCGCCGGCTTCGACACCACGGCGGTCGTGGTTGGCTCCGGGTCCGTCGCCTCCAGAGAAGGTTGGCCCGAAGTCTCGAGCTTAGTGGCCGGACTCGCCGCAGGCTACCGCGGATGCCAGAAGAGCGAAAACCGCAGCTATAAAACCTAAGCGGAGGCGGGTACTCATGGCTTCCGTCCTTGAGCTTAGGAACTGGGGTAGCGCTACGTTAGAAGCCCGTAGACTGTGGGAATTGCGGCATCATACTCAAGGCCTCTGGGAGTGTCACATCGAGCGGACGGGAGATACACGTCCTGTTGCCCAATGTGGCGTGGCGCGGGCGCATGCAATGTGCCCGTACGAGAGGTTTATTATTGCGCGGTCAGCCGGTCCCAAGACCGTGCGTCGGGAAGATCAGGCGGTGGACGGCCTGAACGCTGCTCTCGGCGAAGGTCCGCGCGTCCTTCTGCGCAGATTCGGTCAACTCCGGCGAGCCGTCCCTCAAGGTCGTTACACCGTGTTGGCCAGCGTACGATTCGGGGATCTCGTCGGGCAGATTCTGGCCGGACATGATTCCGAAGGCAACGGTCCACGCTCGCGCCACGGCCTGCAGGTCGTACCCACCGCCGCCCAGCGCGAGCCACTTAGGTCCGAGTCTCCGCAGCTCCGCGACCGCTTCGCCAAACCCTTGGACCGTCAGGGCCAGGTGGGCGATCGGGTCGAGAAAGTGAGAGTCGATACCTAGCTGCGTTACGAGAACGTCGGGTCGGAAGGCCTTTAACAGAGGCGGTACCACCTCTCGAAACGCCCACAGATAGACCTCGTCCGAGGTGTACGGGTACAGCGGTACGTTTACGGAGTATCCCCTGCCCTTTCCAGTGCCTGTTTCCTGGACGAACCCGGTGCCTGGGAAAAGGAACTCACCCGACTCGTGGACAGATATCGTCAGCACGGCATCGGTGTCGTAGAAGGCGTGCTGTACGCCATCGCCGTGGTGGCAATCGATGTCAACATAGGCTACCCGCATGCCGCGAAGAAGGAGCTCTTTGATGGCGAGTACCGGGTCGTTGAATACGCAAAACCCGAGAGCGTAGCCGGGCATCGCGTGGTGAAGTCCGCCGGAGATGTTGAACACTGCATCGACTTCGCCCGAAGCCAGCGCCTCCGCGGCAACTATCGATGCCCCGGTTGACAAGGCCGCTGCGTCGTACATACCCTCGTAGCCAGGATTGTCGCCGGCGCCCATGTTGAAGGCTGCGAGATCGACCGATGAGTCGCCGGCGCCGACCTGTTGCACCGCTCGAAGATACGGACGTGTGTGGTGCCTGAGGACCTCCTCCTCAGTTGCGGAGCGAGGCTGAACAACAGCTACGTTTTCGGCCTCGAAGGCCCGGTACGCTTGAATGAGCTCGTAAGTGTACCGCAGTCTGACCGGCTTCATCGGATGAGTGTCGCTCAACACATGCCGGGTCAGGGCATCGTCGTAGACGAAGACAACTTTTTGCGCCATCACCCCTCCATGCGATACCCGCATCCAGAAGACGGAATATCAGCGTCACACGCTCTCACCGCAACTCCAGACCCCAACCCCCGGTCCCCCAGTCCTACAACCTGATCGTCTGGTCGGGCTCGGAGACGATGATCTCGATTCCGAGCCGGCTCGAGATTTCCTTTATCTCCGATCGGACGGCCTGCTCCCAGGGCGGGTTCATGTGCGACACGATGATGATCGGCAGGAAACCATTTTCCTCTTTGAACACCTCCAGCGTATCGGAGAGCATCTGAGGCGTGAGGTGTCCAATCTTGTCGGCCAACTCTTCGTTGTCGTTACCGAAGGTGACCTCGGTGAGCAAGACGTCCGGGGCTGAGTGCTTCCAGGCGTCGCTAAGGCCTCTGCCCGTGTCTCCGGTGTAAAAAAGCGTTGTGTCATCCGAGGCAACCTGAAAGCCGGCCGCCGGAACGGCGTGAGGAACGGGCAGCGCCATTCCCGTGTATCCCAGCACCTCGAACTCCTCGTAGAAACCGACCTTGTGAAAGCGAAAGACAGGGTCGTCCGGGCTCGGCACCTTCGTGTAATCGGGGCAGTGGCCGGGGTCCAGGAGTGTCGTCGTCACGTACTCGATAGTATCTCGAATACCGTAGATATCGACACTGAAACGATGCTCCCAGGCTGAGAGGCCGAGCGGCACCAGGTCGCGCGTGTGGTCAAAATGGTGGTGGGAGAGGATGACCGCCCGAAGACCGGACTGCTCCTCGAAAGTCAGCGCCCAGGTCAGGCTGCCAGCGTCGAGCGCCAGGACGTCGTCGATGACCTACCCAACCATACGAGTGTTCCGGCTTTCGAAGTTGTGGGTGCCGAGCACCCTGAGCTCCATGTCCACCTCCGGTCCGAGTGTGCCGCGAATCGGGCGGTATTCTAGCATAAAGACCACCCGCCTCCGGGCTGTCATTACGAATCGAGGCTGTGGCTGGCGTAAAATGGGCACATGGGCCTTGGTAAGCGACTATTCGCAGCGCTCTACGACCGCATGAGCGCCGCCAAAGAGAAGTGGGAGGTCGAGTGCCGGAGAGAGACCGCCGGGGCGGCGACAGGCGACGTCCTGGAGATCGGCGGGGGATACGGGCGCCAACCTGGACTTCTTTGCGCCCGAGGCTAGCCTGACCGTGGCAGAGCCCAATCCCCACATGGCGAAACGGCTGGAGGAGAAAGCGTCGAGACTGGACCGCTGAACGACCGTCGTGCCCCGCGCTGCCGAAGACCTCCCATTTCCCGAGGAGAGCTTCGACAGCGTCGTGTCGTCGCTTGTGCTGTGCTCGGTCAGCGACCTCAACGCGACTCTGGCATCCGTCCGCCGAGTGCTCAGGAACGACGGGACATCGGAGCCGAGATCCGTGCACCAGCCTGGTGAGTCAGCTTTGGAAAACCCTGACCGAGAGAACCTGCCTGTCGAGGTCAAGGACCTCAACAAGCGTTACAAGAAGGGTACCTGGGCCAACCGCGACATTACCCTGAAAGCGGCGCCAGGTGAGGTCCTCAGTATCCTCGGCCCCAACGGCGCTGGGAAGACCACGCTAGTCCGTCAGATCACGACGGAGCTCCGCCCTACTTCCGGGGAAATCCGCGTTTTCGGGTATGACGTTGTCACCGAGTCGGGCGAGATAATAGCTATCATGAGGCCTTCCGGCTGCGGCAAAAGTACCCTGATGCACATTCTCGGTCTGCTGCAGCCTCCCGACCGGGATACCAACCCCGAGTCGCGAATCCTGGTCAACGGCAGCGACATCACAAGCCTGTCCGACAAAGATCGAACGAGGATGCGGGCCAAGACGATGGGGGTCGTCTTTCAATCGTTCAGCCTGGTGCCCACTCTGACGGCAGAAGAGAACGTGGCGCTCGCAGCCGAATACGCCGGCGCTTCCCGGTCCAATGCAAGATCCGCCGCCAAGGAGGTCCTCGACTGGGTTTCCCTGGCCGACCGGGCAAACCACCGCCCGATGGAACTGTCGGGTGGTAAGCAGCAACGGGTGGCCATCGCCCGGTCGCTCGTCAACGAGCCGGAGCTACTTTTGGCCGACGAGCCGACCGGCAATCTCGATTCGGCCAGCACTGCGGAGGTGCTGAA
>CAUZJF010000255.1:0-4050 GCA_963579975.1 Dehalococcoidia bacterium | reverse complement strand
CTTCAGGAGGAGATCGTATCGTGGGTCGGATCCGGTCACGGACGTAACCTAAGAGCCGCCGAGTACATCTGCAAGCCTCTCGACTCCCTCAACGGTTGGCCAGAGTGGTTCTTCCCCGAGTACTCGCAGCCGATGGTTATCAGTCGCATGGCGGACCAGGTTGCCTTATGTGGCCGCTGGCGTGCGGCAGGCCGAGGCAAAATCTACCGGCGAACAATCGGCTAATCAACAGCAAGGCGACAGTCACGCAACCGACTGAACGTCGACTAGCAGGCTTTTGCAGCCACTTCGCAGACCCCGGCGCCTAATGCGCTGTGTATCCTCCGTCGACGGGCAGTATCGCACCGGTCACGAAGGCGGCCTCGTCCGAGGCCAGATAGAGCGCTGCGTAGGCGACCTCCTCCGGGCGGCCCAGCCGACCGATCGGATGGAGGCATTCTAGCTCCTCGCGTCGCTTTGCATCGCTGGTTACCGGGGCGAGGAGCGGTGTCTCGATGTAGCCGGGACAGATGCAGTTGACGCGCACGTTCTTCTCGGCGCAGTCGACGGCCAGATTCCGGGTAAGCTGCACGACCCCGCCTTTCGAGGAAGGGTAGGGATCAAAGCCCGCGTTCCTGTAGGCCGCGAAGGCCACAAGTCCAAGTATCGACGATACGTTGACGACAGACCCACCACCGGTACGCTCCATCTCCGGGACGGCGTGGAAGCACGTCAGGACCGTGCCTTTCAGGTTCACCTCGACTACCCGGTCCCAAACCTCCTCGGGTGACGCTCCCTCCGGCAAGGCGTTGCGAGAGGTGACGCCCGCCGCGTTCATCAGAATGCTCAGGCCGCCATAGGTGCTGACCGCCGCGTCGACCAGTCCTTTCGCGTCGGCGGCGTCGGCCACGTCCCCTGAGGCCGGGGTAGCCTTCCCGCCGGCTTCTCTTATCATATCTGCCGTCTGCAGCGCCGCAGCCTCGTTCTGGTCCGCCACCACGACCTTCGCCCCCTCCGAGGCGAAAAGCGTTGCCGATGCCCGTCCGATGCCGGACCCGGCCCCCGTGATCAGCGCTACCTTGTCTGCCAGTCTCATGAGGTGCTCCACATGCCCCGGTCCTGGCAGCAGATTATCAAATGGCGTCGCACGTCGCCACAACCAAACTGCGACTACGCCGGCCGTCGGTAGAGCGGCGGGTTGCCGACGCGTTCACGACACGCGATCACCGGGACGCGCGCCGAGCAGAGCGGCAGTTGGAACGCTTACAGCGCACAATTGATAAGCTATACGAACAGTGGGCCGCCGAAAGCTCCTGAACCTGACACCCCCAAGCGTTTAGATGGTTCATCGACCACAGATCGGGATAGCCGCCGTCTCCGACGTGTCCGTGGCGCTTTGCGCCGACGCGGTTCGACGCGCCGGCGGCGAGGCCCAGTCTTTGCCACCGGGTCGATCGGAGTCGCCACAAGAAACGCTGCGGCCGCTGGACGCGCTGCTCGTATGCGGCGAAGACGACCCATCGAGCGCCCCGGCGGGTGCCTGGGCGTCGGAACTCGTGCGAGCCGCACTCGACCGCGACGTGGCCCTCCTGGCCATCGGCGCCGGCATGCAGGCCCTGAACCTGGCGTCCGGTGGCAGCGTCGCGGAGGTCTCGGACCACGCTCCGATGGGCGACGGCGGCGACGAGGCGTCCTCGTACCACCGCATCTACATCGCGCCGGGAAGCAAGCTGGCAGCCGTGGTAGGGTCGGGCGGGTTCGTCAGAGTCAACAGCCGACACCGTCTGGGCATATCGGAGCCGCAGAAATCGAACCGCCTGATGGCGTCGGCCTATTCGCTCGAAGACGGCGTGATCGAAGCCCTGGAGAGCCCGGAGCACGACTGGGTCATCGGATTGCAGTTCCACCCGGAGCGTCGCTTGGAAATCCCACCCCACTTCGACCGCCTCTTCAATAGCCTCGTTGAGCGGGCGAGAGCGCGTCAAAGCAACGAGTCCTAGTCAGCCCTGGTCAGACTCGGGATACGCCCGGGTGAGGCCGACGAGCTTCATCACGAAGTCCCGGTCGCGGTCGGAGAGGCTGAAAAGATCCACGTCCACGTCCACGGTGATGGTTCCGCCGCTTTCCAGGGCGATGGCCATCTGGTTGTGGGACTGGCCCTGGTGAAACGACACCTGAGGGGCGTGGACTCTGCCTAACGCAATCGCATCGCCCGCCGACTGGGTAGCCGTGCTACGGCGGGCCCCCTGCCGGTCGCCGGACTGGCCCGCGGACTTGCTCCTCGCCATCTTGCGCACGGCGTTCGAAAGCGGGATGTCGGCTTCCTTAGCCGCGTTGACGAAGAACGAGATAGCTTTTCGCGCGGTGTTCCCGTCGATCGGGTACGACTTGAACCACGTCCTCACCATCGCCGGTGTAGCCCGCGCCAACTCGTCGAATGGGACAGCCGCATAGGCGTCCATCAGCAGCCCGGCCAGAATGAACCGGCGCTCGTCGGGAGAAGCGTTGACCAGGCGTTCCAGGTCGGGACGCGGCCGGGCGCGCTCGAGCAGGCCCAAGAATCTCAAGGCGGCGACCAACTGGGTGCCATTGCTTCCGCTGAACTTGGCCTGCCAGAACGACCGGTCGAACCTCAGCGGCACGCCTTCGACCTTGAGCCACTCTAGCAGAGTCGTGAAGGTGCTGAAGCTCACGTAGGGCGGCGAAGCCGGTTGGCCGTCCTCGTAGGCGCTGCCGCTCGTCGGCTGGTCTTGAGTTTGTGGCATCGCGGCCCATCCTCGTGGGAGTCTCGTAGTATCCTAACCGGTTTCCATGCTGGATGCCACAACGTAATGGCATCTGTCCGGACAAAACTTGAATATAGGTTGTGGCACCCACTAGACTTTGTGTTGCGTGTTGGCCCGTAGCGCCAATACTCGATCCTCCCACACGCCCCAAGGTGCACGGAAGGGTCCCCCAAAGCACTCCGGAGGGGCAATGCCCCTCCGGAGACCCATCCTCTTGCGTTATGTCAACAACGAGTTCTCGCCGTTTTGCGCCACAGAGGGGAGTTCAAAAGAAAAACGGCCCCACATGTAGTAGACAAAAGCGCCAGGCTTTAGTAATAATAGGCCCTGTCGGAACAGACCTTCTTCAGCCCCTAGACATCACCTGTCTTCGACCCCCCGACAAGGCTGCGACCGGTATAGGCCCGCAGCGGCGTTCAACTCACGTCAGGGGCATCGCGGGAACGTGGCCGCCGGCCTGGACGAACTCGGCGGCACTGCTGCAGATCAGTTGACCGAGGAGTCGTAGATTGGTTACCAAGACCCCATTCGGCTTTGTGAGGCCCACCGAGCTAGAAGAGCAGATGCGTACGTCCTACATGGAGTACGCAATGAGCGTCATCGTGTCTCGAGCGCTTCCCGACGTGCGCGATGGCCTCAAGCCGGTCCAGCGGCGAATTCTCTACGCCATGAACGGTCTGGGGATGCGGCCCAACTCGTCGTTCAAGAAGAGCGCCCGGCTCGTTGGTGAGGTCCTCGGTAAGTACCACCCTCACAGCGACGTGGCTGTATACGACGCGATGGTCAGGCTGGCGCAGCCTTTCTCGATGCGCGTTCCTCTTGTCGACGGCCAGGGCAACTTCGGCAGCGTCGACGGAGACCCTCCGGCAGCCATGCGGTATACGGAGGCGAAGCTCACTGCCGCCGCCGAGGAGATGCTGGCTAACCTCGATCAGGACACCGTCGACTTCACCGACAACTTCGATGGCTCCCTCAAAGAACCTGTCGTCCTTCCGGCCAGGCTGCCGAACATGCTTATCAACGGCGCGACGGGTATCGCCGTCGGCATGGCGACGAACATTCCACCCCAAAACGCTACCGAAGTCTGCAACGGGGTAGTCCACCTCATCGACGAACCGGACGCCACCGTCGAGGACCTGAACCGGTTCGTCAAAGGACCGGACTTCCCGACCGGCGCGACGATCATGGGCCGGGAAGGCATCAGGAGCGCATATACGACCGGGCGGGGACAGGTCATTGTCCGGGCCACTGCCGAGATAGAGACTCCGAAGCGGTCCAGCCGGAT
>CAUZJF010000254.1:0-4054 GCA_963579975.1 Dehalococcoidia bacterium | reverse complement strand
ACATCTCGCCCAGGCCGGTGATGCCGGCGTCGGTGTGGAGCTGAACAATGACGTGATGGGAGACGGCCTTCTCGGGGTCCGAGGGGCCGGTCTTACCCATCTCGCGGGTCGAGAAGACTGCAATGAGTTCGAGATCAGTTATCTTCATCAGGGCACGTCCATTCGTTTGAGCCGCCTTACCGTCAACCACAGGAAGAAGATCGTTACGATGACTGCTCCCCCGACAGCGGCCGGGAACTCGATGACCCGCCCTTCGAAGACCTCGAAGCTCTCCTCGTCCATACCGTGCATGATTCCCAGGGAGTAGGCCCGGATCGATAGGTAGCGTACACCGTCGAGGAACGACAATGCCACTCCCTCCCATAAGAATACGTAGACCAGCGAAAACGCCAGAGCACTCTTCGACACGAGTCCCAACCAGTTGAACACGGCGGCGTAAGTTGCCACACCTGCGAACAGCGCGACCCCTATTGCAAGCGCCGCCTGGAAGTCCGGATTACTCAGAACGGTGGCTCCGACTCCGCTGGCGACCACCAGGGGTGCCACCACCAACAGGGACGCCAGGTACTTGGGCAACACGATCTGCCACCGAGGGATAGGCTTCAGGACCAGGTTGCTCAGTGTGCGGTCGTCGAGTTCGTTGCCCAATGCCGCCGTTGCGACGGCCATTGTCACGATAGGGAGGATGGAGCTGACCAATAGCCCGTCATAGAAGGCGTTACCGGCCTCGCCGAACTCCAGGCGGGTGTCCGCGAGCCGGAAGATTACCGACACGCCGACTGGAACAGCCGCCAGCAGCAGGATGATAGCAAGACGCGATCGGCTGACGAGCTGGCGGAGCGAAAGGTCTAACAGAGCAAGCATTATCCGTTGTCTACCACGTAGCTGAACACACTCTCGAGTGACTCGTCCATGGGCTCTACCCTTAACAGGCGGATTCCGCGCTCATTGGCCAGGCGCGGGATGGCCCGGCGAAGGACGTTTACCTTGCGGGTGAGAAGGACCAGAGCGCCGGTTGGCTCCACCGTGACCGAGTCCACCTCGTCCATCTGCACCAGTGCGCTCGCCATCGCCCGTGGATCATTGACGACGATCCGAAGGTTGTACGGTCGTTCGTCCAGCTTCGCCCTGATGGCGCGGAAGTCCCCGGCCGCTGCCAGCTTGCCGCTGACCATCAAGAGAATGCGGTCCGCGAGGGTCTCGACCTCTTCCAGAATGTGGGACGAGACGACTATCGTTCGCCCGTCCGCCGCCATCTTTCTCATCAGGTCGTGAAATTCGATGCGCTGGCGCGGGTCGGTGCCGTTCAGCGGCTCGTCAAGCAGCAGGACTTCCGGGTCGTGCACAAGTGTGGCAGCGAGGCGGATCCGCTGTTTCATTCCTCGCGAATAGCCACCCACACGCCGATACTGTGCCTGCTCGAGCCCGACCGCGTCGATTGCCCGGTCGACAGCCGAAGCCAGGGGATCGAGCCCGTACATTTTAGCGGAGAACTCGACGAACTGGCGTCCGGTGTAGAAGCCGTAGACGGCTTCGTGCTCCGACATAAAACCGAGTCGCCGGTACAGTCTTGGGTTGTCGCGAACGCCCTCGCCGAGCAGCGTCAGCTCCCCGTCCGAGGTAGAGGCGAGACCTGCAATCATATGGAGAAGCGTCGTCTTCCCGGCACCGTTAGGACCCAGCAAGCCGGTTATCCCTCTGTCGATTCTGAACGAAACGTCGCTTACCGCCACTACGTTCGAGTACCACTTCGAGACGCGCTTGGCCTCGACGATGGGCTGGTTCTTGACATAGAGAGCATCAGCCTGGGATGTCGTCACAGCGCGATCCTCTGATAGCGCCACCACATCGTGAATCCCGATCCCGCGATGAGAATGGCGAACCAACCCACAGGTACAAAGTCGGGAAGCTCCCGCACGAGGCGCGAGAGATTAGACGAGTTCTCTTTGTCGAAGACCAGGTCGGCGACGTGGACGGGCACTCTGGTCAGGTCCCCCAAAGCGACCCACTTCGTGTACGTGCCCGCCACCGGCTCGCACTTGACCTCGACAAACTCCATGAACTCTCCCCTTTGTTGCTCCTCGAACTCTTCGCACTTGGTGAAAACGGCGGTAACCGGCACCGAGATGAAGAAGAGGCCGATGATGAAGGCCTGGGCGTAGCCGCGACGGGTGGTGAAGGCGGATACGGCCAGCGGTATCGTGGCGGCGTACAAGGCCAGGACCAGCCCACCTAGCAGAAACCGGGGGATATCGAGCCAGTTGTCACGGACATAGTCCAGGGGTTCGTCGGCCCCGAGCGTCATCCCTGAGAAGAGTACCGCCTGCCCGATGTAGAGAATGGCCAACGTGAAAGCGAACGCCGCGAGCCACCGAGTCGCGACGTAGTCGGTCGGCGACATGGGTCTGACAAGGTACAGATGAATGACGTTGCTGCGCCGGTCGGGGCACACGAGGTCAGGGGCGATAATGGCGGAAAAAAGAACCATGAAGTAAGCCACGACTCGGTAGAACACGGCTGCATCGGGCAGATCGTCGGTGGGGATTCCTTGAGAAGATACGATCGCAAAATTCACCGCGATCAAGACTGCTATGGATGCAAAAACTGTTGGGAAGACCTTAGGCAAGATGCCACGGCCCAGGCCAAGGATGGTCCTGATTCCGTTCGTAAAAAGGGCTTTCCGGGCGCGCATCCGGCCCTCCCTGGGGCCGGTGTAGCGTTGGTAGCCGATATCGTAGATTTCGCCTGCTGACTCGTTCATTGGTCGCTGTTCCGGAAGATGTCCGTCAGGTGGCGGCGGCGCTGGGACAGCCGGCGGAGCGGGGCATTCGACTCAACGAGCGCTTCCCGTATTGAGTCGTACTGCTCGGTGGTCGCGTGTTCGACGACGACCGTCAGCTCCTCGAGTTTGGCGTCCACACCGCGGGCTTTAAGAGCGACCACCAGCTCTTTGTGGGCTTCGTCGACGTCGATTGCCAACACCTGGGTCTCCTCGGTGAACTCGGACACCGTGCCCTGGGCCATCACCTGTCCTCCTTCGAGGACGACCAGCCGGTTGCAGGTGCTTTCCACGTCGCGCATGAGATGGGACGAGAGGACGATGCTGATGCCGAAGTCTCTCCCGGTGCGTCGGATGAGCTCGAGCATCTCTTCGCGTCCGCTCGGGTCCAGACCTGCGGTCGCTTCGTCCAGCATCACGAGGACCGGGTCGTGGACGAGGGCTTGCGCCAGCTTGACCCGCTGTTGCATGCCGGTCGAGTAGCCGCCGATCGGCCGATAGCGCTCCTCGTCCATCCCAACGTGTCTGAGGATATCGGCGGTGCGGGTCCTGGCCTGAGCTGGAGGGATGCCGCTCACCTGGGCCATGTGGATAAGGAACTCCGAGGCCGACATGTTCGGCGGGAGGCACTCGTGCTCGGGCATGTAGCCGAGCCGGGCCCGGCTTTCCAGCCTCTCGTACGGCCGCTCGCCCATCACCTCGGCCGAGCCGCCGGTAGGTTTGAGGAGACCGAGGAAGAGCTTGATCGCCGTGCTCTTGCCGGCCCCATTAGGCCCCAGCAGCCCCGTTATGCCTTCGTCGATCCGGAAGTCGACGCCGTCTAGGGCGACGGTGTCGCCGTAGTGCTTGGTCAGTCCTTTGGCTTCGAGTAGAGGCGACATCGGGGCCGAGTATACATTATGAACTGACTCCTCGACGCGCCCGGTGGACCATGGGGAGGGTACCCTTGCATCCCATCCGCTAGCCCTCCAAAGGAAATCGGGGACACCCCGAATCTCCGGCGGAGGCAGGCCGTTTTTCAATTGTTCCGTTTTCGTCCAAATTGTTCCACTCCCCTATGTGTAAGGTCCGGTCGCGCCGATGGCACTGCTCCGCGGACCGGAGCGGCGAGCGGATGGAGTGGTTGATTCTAACTGACGGTCGGTTCCTGAGTGTTGCATTCATAGCTGAGGTGTGTCGTTGTCCAGTCAATATGTCACCCCTAAGTGGTCAGTGGATTTGTCCTGGCGGGTGATTTGAAGGACCTTCGCCAGGGGTGGTCGGGGGGGGGCTGGT
>CAUZJF010000253.1:0-4068 GCA_963579975.1 Dehalococcoidia bacterium | reverse complement strand
ACCAGGCTGGTCCTTAGCGGCAAGGCAAACGTCTTCAGAGGAAGCTTCGTCTTCGAGTCCCCCGAGTACGAGCTGTTGCAGGACCAGGAGGACCTGGTCCACACGGGTCGACTCGTGCCGGTCTACCCGACAGTGGACGGATTTCCGCAACGGACGCTGAGACGACTGGTCAAACAGGCCCTGGACGCTGGAATATCCCAGATCATGGAAGTCCTTCCTGAAGAAGTGAGACACAGGGTCGGACTGACGGGCCTCCAAAACGCCATCTCGCAGGCCCACTACCCTGACACCGTTGCGGACTGGACCGCCGCCCGCCGGCGTCTTGCCTTCGACGAGCTGCTTTTGCTGCAGCTGGTCGTGCTGTCGCGCAAGCGCCACTGGCAACAGGAAAACGACGGCATCGCACTCAAGGTCGACGAGGCAGCCCTGGACGGGTTCCTGGGCTCGCTGCCCTTCGAGCTCACGAAAGCCCAGTCCAAGGTCCTCGAAGAGATACTGAGCGACATCGTCGAAGCCACGCCGATGAGCCGTCTTCTCCAGGGCGACGTCGGCAGCGGCAAGACGGTGGTGGCGGCCGCCGCGCTCGTGATCGCCGCCCTGAACGGGCACCAAGCAGCGCTGATCGCGCCGACGGAGATTCTCGCCGAGCAGCACTTCCTGACGCTCAGGCGCCTGCTCTCCGGGAAGCCTGAAACCGACGCAAATCACGTAGCCTTGGTAGGTGACGGCGTTCTGCCGCGAACCATCAAGGTTGGCCTTTTGCTCGGCAGCCAGACCAAGAAAATCAAGGCCGAGATGCACGAGCGCATCTCGGCCGGGGAGATCGACGTCTTGATCGGCACGCACGCCCTCATACAGGAGGGTGTCGAGCCGCCCAGCCTGGCGCTGGCCGTCGTCGACGAGCAGCACCGGTTTGGTGTGATGCAGCGCGCGTCGATTCGGGGCAAGGGCCGGAAACCCCACCTTCTCGCGATGTCGGCCACGCCGATACCGCGGTCGTTGGCCCTGACGGTGTATGGCGACCTGGATGTCTCGGTCATTGACGAGATACCACCGGGCCGCCAGCCCATCAAGACTCGCTGGCTCGCGCCGGACAAACGCGACGTGGCCTACGAGTTCGTCAGAAAACAGGTCGCGGAGGGGCGGCAGGCCTTCATCGTCTGTCCGTTGATAGAGAAGTCCGAGGCCTTGCAGACGCGGTCCGCCGTCGAGGAACACCAACTTCTGTCAACGAAAGTCTTCCCTGAGCTGAATCTTGAGCTGCTCCATGGGCGTATGAAGCTGCGTGAGAAGGAATCCAAAATGGAGCGGTTCCAGGCAGGTGACGTGAACATCCTGGTCTCCACTCCGGTGATCGAGGTGGGCATCGACGTTCCCAACGCGACCGTAATGCTTGTCGATGGCGCCGACCGATTCGGGCTGGCGCAGCTGCACCAGTTCAGAGGACGCGTCGGGCGAGGCGAGCACCAGAGCTTCTGCCTGCTGCTGGCCGATTCGCCCGGCGAGGAGGCCCGGGAGCGGCTCAAGCTGGCGGAGCGCATCGACGACGGCTTCGAGCTCGCCGAGGAGGACCTCCGCATCCGAGGGCCTGGCGACTACATGGGCACCCGCCAGAGCGGGCTACCTCAGCTTAAGGTCGCGCGCATCACCGACCACGATATCCTCGCACTGGCCCGCAGGGAGGCCACCCGGATGCTCGACGCTGACCCGGACCTCAAGAGGGACGAGCACCGGCTCCTCGGCGACGCGGTGAAGCGCATCGCCGACAGCCTCACCGACGAGATGAGCTGACAGTAGAATGGCCGAGCTGCAAATACGTAGCTACCAGGAATCCGACCAGGACGCCGTAGTGGTCCTTTGGCGAGCCTGTAGCTTGGTGGTGCCCTGGAACGATCCAGTGAAGGACATCCAACGTAAGCTGCGAGTCCAGGGTGACATGTTCCTGGTCGGGCTGCTGGACGCTCAGCTCGTAGCCGCTGTCATGGCGGGATACGAAGGCCATCGCGGCTGGATCAACTATCTGGCGGCCCACCCGGACTACCAGAATAGTGGCTTCGGTCGTCGCTTGATGGAGGAGGTAGAGGCCCGGCTGAGAGCGCTGGGCTGTCCGAAGATCAACCTGCAGGTCAGAAGCTCGAACGCCGAGGTGATCGAGTTCTACAAGAGGATCGGCTACTCAATCGACGACGTCGTGAGCATGGGCAAGCGCCTTGAGGAGGACTGAACCAACGTCGTCTTCCGGTCCCGACACGCCGCAGGATGTTGGGGCGAGGACCCACCGGCTAGGTAAGCCCCATCTCAGCCATCGCGGCGGCGAACATGGCGCGGCTCACTGGTCCTGGCCCGCAAGGGTCCGCCACCCCCGTTGCAACCCGGCCAAGCCACACGGCCCGCTCCTCAGCGTTGATCGGAACGGTGGGCCCAAAGTCGAGGATATCCTCGTTTCTCTCGTAGCCTCCGGCCATCACCAGTTGCTGTGTGGCGGCGAAATCGCGATGCCCTACCGGCACATCGAGAAGCCAGCTGAGCGGGACGCCGTCCAATAGAAGTTCCCGCTGGAAAGAGCGCGTCAGGGCTCGGCTGGCGTGGATGCTCCTGGGTAGGGCGCTCCGGTCAAGAGCGAACGACGCGAGCGCGCCCGCCGCCTCGCCTATGTTCCACTCGACTGGATGAAGCCGGTAGCAGCCGTTAGTTATGTGGGTCGTGCCGATGTTCTTGTTGGCGGCAATGAGATTCTTCACCTCGACTGGAATCAGCGCGCCAAGCGGGATCTGGAACGGTTTGGTCCGGGTACTGGCCCCGACGTCGTCTTCGCCGGCCTGGTGGATGTCTATCGGGTACCAGCCGACGCCCACAGAGTCCTCGAAGTGGGCGGCGCGCGGCCCGGGTTGATGCGCGAGCGCGACGTCCTGCTCGACGATAGTCTTAAGCGCTTTGATCCGTCTCGATTCCCGGATGTAGGGATACATCGACAGTCCGTCCTGCGTCCCCATGACGTCCGGTCGCAGCAGAAGATTCGGGAACCCGGTTGCCGCGTGACTGTTGGGAGCTTGGGTCTGCAGCCAGTACGCGAAGCCAAGGCTCACTTTCTTGGCGTCTTGCAAGCAAGCGGCAAGGGCTTCCGGTGTCTGGTCCACCAAAGGACGGACTCGATAGTCGGTGCCTGGCCAGTTGAACATGGTCACGTCGTTCTCATAGTGGCCGGGGAACTGCGTGGCTTCCACGAGACGGCGGTACTCCCACAATGGGCCTTTCACGCCCGACGTCGGTTCGAAGAGGTGGTAGTCGAGCCAGCCGGACTCCTCGCCGTAGATCTCTCCGCCATGCACGTGGATACGGAGGCTATACGGCTGCGAATCGCGGTAGTGCTCGTACCGGTCCGGTTTCGCCGTCCGGTTGTTCTCAACGACGGGTCGCTGTTCCATCGCAAAGGTATACGTACAGCTCTGGACGCAGTGCGTCTTTGGGTCCTCCGGCTGCGCGTGGGGCTCTCCGGTGTCAGCGATGCTCTCGGCGCCGACTACGTACGAGGTGCCTGTCAGTGGCAGCAGGTCGCCAAGCTCCGTGGCGTCCAGCACATACTCGAACTCGAAGCGCACGGCGCTACCGTCGTCGAGATTGACGGCTTTCACTGAAACGACACGGTCGCCATCGACGATCGCCTCTGCCGCCTTGGTACGAAGGAAGACCTGGAGGCGTCCGGCCTTGATCTCTGGAGCGAGAAGACCTTCGATTGCGCTGACCCCAACCCTTGGCTCGAAGGCGATCCGAGAGACCCAGCAGGTCCCCGGATTGAGCCGGTCGGCCTGCTCGCTCTCCGGCAGCAATGCACGGTAGTGGTCGCGGATGGCTTCGCGGAGCTGGTAGTAGGTCCTCGTGCCCCCGAACCCCTCGATGTGGTCGTGCTCGTCGAGAGCGGACACGCCCTGTGAAGTCGCCTGGCCGCCAAGCCAGTTGGTCTCCTCCAACAGGCAGACCGTGCGCCCTCTGCGTGCTGCCGCCCAGGCTGCCGCGCCGCCGCCGAGCCCGCCGCCCACGACCAGGATGTCGCACTCGACTCGTCTTGCC
>CAUZJF010000252.1:0-4075 GCA_963579975.1 Dehalococcoidia bacterium | reverse complement strand
GCCGGTACCGACGACAGGAGCGTACATTGCTGCGAACCGCTCCAGCATTCTGTTGCGTCGGTCTTCTTCCTTGATGGCGGTCAGGAGACCGTAGGTCTCCAGATCGGTAACAGAAGCGACTGAGGCCCTGGGGGCAACGAGGGCGCGGGGCAGCCCGTGGCCCACGCTGGCGGCGGTGACGGGGTTCCCGCCTTTGGGGTCGAGCTCTCGGATGGCCCGGCCTAGCCAACCCTCGGTGCCGACCTTGTCTGGCTCGGCCGTGTGCCAGATGTCCATACACCGGAAGTGTGACCTGCCCGAGCCTTCCCAGCCGACGCCGTGGATGATAGCCATGTCGCCGCGGTCGTATATCGCCTTGAGCGGGGCCATGCTCGGGTTGAGGCCGAGGTCGTCGTCGATCTTGATCACGTCGCTCTCGTCGATACGGAGTGAGTCGCGGTTGTCGTAGTAGTGGGAGCTCGCGTACGGGACAACCGTATTCATATAGTCGTTTCCGCCGCTGAGCTGCAGCACGACCAGGACCGGGTCCTTCGATTTGGTTGTCACTTACGAACCTCCTGGGCAGTTACGCGCCAGTCCTGAGACCTAGCCGAACTGGTACTCCCTGGTCCCGGCAATTAGAGCGAGCACTTCGGCTACCCGCCGCGCAGAGCTATCATAGTCGTCCTGCCAGTCGAGCGGCCCGCCGGCCGTCGCGTGTCCGACCAGCTCACTGCGTGTCGAATCGGCCATCTCTACCGGCCCCATCAGGTCCAGGCAGCGGTCCACGAGAGTTTCGGCGGTCATCGATTTGCCGTCGCCGTTGGCGTCGGCGGAGACCCTTCGCACAATGTCCCGGACACCCGGCAGTTCGAGGTTGGAGACGCGGTCGGCAACGAAGTTGACCCTGGTCATCAGCGCTCCGCTGTTGATCCACTCTTTGCCGGTGTGCCAGCCTTCGACGCTGGGCGGGTCGAGGATAGACTGGCCCATGCCGACCGGTTCTAAAGCCGTCCCGATCCACCTGGGGTCGGGCCCATTCAGATCGCCGGTCAGCTTGATCGCGCCTGCCGCCAACTCTGCCGGGTTCCTGACCTTGTTGTACATCGCTTCCTTGAAGAAGTCCGAGTTGAAGAGAGTCCGCAGGACGGGCCCCAACTCGAAGCCGGAGTCGACGAGTGTCCTGGACAGAGTCACGATGGCGTCAGGGTCGCGGGGTAGCTCGATGGCCCAGGCGGGCACCTGCGGCTCGTCCGCGACAAAGAAGTTATACAGATGCCGGGCGATGAAGATGTGGCAGGCCGGCTGTTTCACGATGATGTCTACTACGTCTTCGCCGTTGAACCTGCCGGTCTCGCCGAGGAATCTCTTGTCGGTCACGTCGTGATCGTCGCCGTGGTACTCGAACTCCCACAGGTGGGGACCCCACAGCAACCAGTGGATCTTTGCACCTACCGTCCAGCCCGTGAAGGCCCGTGACGCTTCGTAGACGTCCTCTTCGGTGTAGTTGCCCATGCCCATCGAGAAGAGTTCCAGGAGCTCGCGGCCCCAGTTCTCGTTTGGGGCGCGCTTGTGGTTTTCGTTGTTGTCGAGCCAGTAGAGCATCGCCGGGTTCTCCGCCACCTCGACCAAAAGGTCGCGGAAGTTGCCGAGGCCGAGCTCTCGGAACAGCTCGACCTGATGTTGCATCTGGTACGGGCCCTCTACCTTCGAGTTGCCGGTGGCAAACACGTGGTGCCAGAAGAGGGCCATCTTCTCCTGGAGGGGCCGCTGCGTATTCACCATTCGATAGAGCCAGTTGAACTGGCCCATCTCGGCGAACTGGGGCCTCTCGGCACCAGGGTGATAGCGGTATAGGTCATACTCGTCGATTTCCGGTTGCTCCTCGGGATGGAGGAGTTGTTCGACGGTCGCCTCGTAGCCCCGCTCTGCGAGAGCCTCGATCTCGGTCCGCGCCGCTCCAAATCCGGCGCGGCGCATCAGATGAGACATGAGGGCTATGTCGGTCTTGTTTGCCATGTTTCCAGGCGTGCGTCGATGCGCTTGTTCTGGCGGGTTTGGACTCGGGCATCAGTTTAGAGAGTGGCCTGGGACTCGTCAAATCCGGCGCTCACTCTAGTCCAACGTGCCCGCCTGCGCGGCACTGACGACACCGCTGAGGAAGAACGAGCATGAGATTGTCCGCTCGTCGTGAACCCTTCGACGAGCTCAGGCTAACCCGTCGAACCATCGTCGTCGCGGGCAGGTCTATGGGGCGGCCTCGCGCCGCATGTTGAACGGTTCGCATCGGGCGTATAACATGAGCTACAATCGCGCGGTCTTCGTCACCGAATGCGGCCGCGGGTAATCAAGGATTTTCGGCATGGGCGACACTGATCGAACACTGATAGCCCACCTCATGCGACGGGCGGGGTTCGGAGCCAGTAAAGAGGAGCTCGAACTCCGCACGAAAGCTGGCTACGAGGCCACGGTCGAGGAGTTGCTGCATCCGGAGGACCAGCCGCCGGTCGACATATACGACCTATACCGGTACCAGCCCTGGACGTGGAAGCCCGGGACGATCTATGGGATGGGCCACGCCAGCTGGCTCTACCGGTTGATGAACACCAAGACGCCCCTCCAGGAGAAGATGGCCCTCTTCTGGCACGGAGTGTTCGCCACCGGGGTATCCAAGGTCGACCATTGGGACGAGATCGTCGACATGGTCGATGGATTCCGCCAGAAGGGTCTGGGACGGTTCCGCGATTTGCTGCTCGACGTGGCCAGAAATCCCGCGATGATCTTCTGGCTCGACAACAACGAGAACCACTCGACCGCGGTCAACGAGAATTGGGGTCGGGAGCTCCTGGAGCTGTTCTCGATGGGGGTCGGCAACTACACCGAAGAGGACGTAAGGGAGTGCTCGCGGGCCTTCACGGGTTGGACGATGACGCCCAAGCTGCCCCGCTTCCCGATGAACCGGTTCGACTGGTACTTCGAATACAACCCGGGCGACCACGACGACGAGGAGAAGTCGTTCCTCGGCTATTCGGGCCGCTTCAACGGCGAAGACATAATCGACATCATCTGCGCTCAACCAGCGACTGCCCGGTTCATTGCCAGGCACCTCTACAACTTCTTCGTGGCCGACGAGGCGCAGGTACCGGCCTGGTCGGTGACTTCTCCGCAGGAGCCGGCGGCAATCGACCAGCTCACCACGGCGCTGCGTGAAACCGACTTCGACATGCGGTCGGTGCTCAGGCTGCTGTTCAACTCCGATTTCTTCAAGGAGGCGCGATTCTCGCGTCTCAAGAGCCCGACAGAGGTGGTCGTAGGCACGCTCAGGATGGTCGGGGGCTCGGAATTTCCCGGGCCTGGGCTTGGCAACCTCTCTATGCAGACCGGCTACATGGGCCAGGACCTTCTGAACCCTCCCAGCGTGGAAGGCTGGCACACCGGTCCCGAGTGGATCAACAGCGGGTCACTGATGCGCCGCACCAATTTCTTCGCTGACATGGTCGGAGACACCGACCGGCCCGGCGTCCAGGCGATCGTTGCGGAGCTGAGGGCTCGCGGGACGCTGTCGTCTCAGGAGTTCGTCGTCGCCTGCCTCGAATTGTTGGGCCCGCTCGACGTGGACCAGGGCACGAAGGACGAGCTCGTCAGCCATGCAAGCGAGGACGGAGACCTGCGCTGGGGCTCGGACGGTGTCGACACCGGTCCGATAAGTCGGGTTGCAGAGATGCTCCAGCTGATTGTGGCGCTGCGGGACTACCAGTTCGCGTAGTGCGGCGGGCGCATGCAGTGCGCCCCTACCGTGGTGGTCCGGCCGATTCGCTATAGTAGTTCGACAAGCTCACCGCGAACGGAACCAAGTCCAGGAGGGAGAGGATGAGCTCGACGACGAAAGACCCGGTATTGGTAGTGTTCCAGCTTTCGGGCGGAAACGACTACCTAAACACGGTCATTCCCTACAACGACTCGCGGTACCGCGACTACCGACCTTCGGTCGGTATCCCTGACGACCAGGTGCTGCCGCTGGACGGCCATGTCGGGCTGCACCCGGAGATGGGGCCGATCAAGAACATGTACGACGCCGGCGACGTGGCGATAGTAC
>CAUZJF010000251.1:0-4103 GCA_963579975.1 Dehalococcoidia bacterium | reverse complement strand
GGACGACGTTCAGGCGCTAGCGGCCCGGGTTCGTCGCCACGTTGTCAGAATGGCCCATCGGAGCGGCGGCTCGCACGTAGGGACCTCACTATCGACGGCGGACGTGTTGTCGGTGATATACGCAAAGATCTTACGCGTCGACCCCGCCAGACCTGAATGGCCTGAACGGGACCGCTTCATCCTCAGTAAGGGACACGGGTGTGCGGCGCTCTATGCTATCCTGGCGGAGCGGGGTTTCTTCCCTACTGAATGGCTCGACACCTATTACCAAAATGGCTCGTATCTGGTTGGACATGTCACCCATACCGGAGTCCCCGGCGTCGAAGTATCGACTGGTTCACTCGGTCACGGGCTTTCGATAGCTTGCGGCATGGCCTTTGCCGCCCGACGGGCCAAATCTGGGTCTCGAGTGTTCGCCATGTTAAGCGACGGAGAGTGCGATGAGGGCTCGACCTGGGAGGCGGTCCTGCTCGCAGGTCATCATGGCTTGGATAACCTGGTGGCGATCGTCGACTACAACAAGATACAGAGCCTTGGTCGGGTCGAGGAAGTCCTCGACCTCGAGCCCTTCGGGGCCAAGTGGTCGGCCTTCAACTGGGCGTTACGCGAGATCGACGGACACGACTTCGACCAGATCGAACGTGCGCTGTTGAGCGTGCCCTTCACTCCTGGCAAGCCGAGCTGTATTCTGGCGCATACAGTGAAAGGCAAGGGAGTAAGCTTCATGGAAGATAAGTTGCTCTGGCACTACCGGGCGCCTGATGAGGAGGAGCTCGGCGTCGCCGTGTCGGAGATCGAGGGCGCCCGGTGAGGACCGCTTTTATCCGCGCCCTCCTGGAGGCCGCCGAGGACGACGAACGGGTCACGCTGGTCGTCGGCGACCTGGGTTTCGGGGTAGTTGAACCGTTCGCCGAACGTTTCCCCGAGCGTTACGTGAACGTGGGTGTAGCCGAGCAGAACATGACCGGGGTCGCGGCCGGAATGGCAATGTCCGGCAACGTGGTGTTCACTTACTCTATCGCTAACTTCCCAACATTGCGCTGTCTGGAGCAGGTGCGGAACGACGTCTGCTACCACAAAGCCGACGTCAAGATTGTTGCGGTTGGAGGCGGCTTCGTGTACGGCCCCCTGGGCATGAGTCACCACGCTACCGAAGATATCGCGATCATGCGCGCCCTGCCCAATATGACAGTCATAGCGCCTGGCGATCCTATCGAGGCAGCGGCGGCAACTCGCGCGATTATCGACCGGCCGGGCCCGGCGTATCTTCGACTGGGCCGGGCGGGGGAGGCCACGGTCCACCAGGCGGAAATCGATTTCCAGATAGGTCGCGCAATAGAGCTGGCTGATGGCGAAGACCTGACGCTGATCTCTACCGGCGGCTTGCTCGTCCGCGCCGTCGGCGTTGCCAAGGAGCTAAAGCGGAACGGCATCTCGGCCAGGGTCCTAAGTATGCATACGGTAAAGCCGCTGGACGTTGAGGCGGTCCTGGCGGCAGCGGCTGAGACACGAGCAATCGCAACGCTCGAGGAGCACAGCATTCTAGGCGGTCTCGGAGGCGCGGTCGCTGAGGTGCTGGCTGAGCATGACGGACCCAAGGTCCCTTTTACGCGGATCGGCCTAGAATCGACATTCGCGACGGTGGCGGGTGACGAGGAGTTTCTAAGAGAGTCTTTTGGCCTGTCAGAGGAGACCGTATTGCATCGTCTGATGAAGCTGGTGGGCCAGCGGACCGTTGCATGACACCGTAGGTCCCGTCGGAGGGAGGCAACGATGGCTTGGAAGGTCAAATACATCGATTATCCGGCCCACTACGCGAAGATGCGGGCCGAGGTGCTAGACACTATCGACGAGACCCTCAGCGCAGGGGACGTTATGCTGCGCCGGCAGCTTAGCGACTTCGAAGAGGACTTAGCCACGTTCGTAGGCACGAAGTATGCCGTGGGGGTCGGCAATTGCACCGACGCGCTGCACTTGTCTCTTCGGGCTGCCGATATCGGCCCCGGCGACGAGGTGATAACGGTATCGCATACCATGGTGGCAACTGCGGAAGCGATACACCACGCAGGGGCCACGCCTGTGCTTGTGGACATCGACGACGATCACAATATGGATGTCGGCCAGCTTGCGTCAGCTATCACTTCCCATACGAAGGCCGTCCTACCGGTGCACCTCAACGGCCGGCTCTGCGATATGGAACGCCTGATGGACATAGCGGAGCAATATGGACTCACCGTCATCGAGGATGCGGCCCAGAGCCTGGGGGCCTCTCTCAACGGCACCAAAGCGGGGGCGTTTGGGCTCGCCGGGGGCTTTAGCTTCTACCCTGCCAAGCTGCTGGGCACTTTCGGCGACGGTGGGGCCGTGGTCACCAACAACCAACAATTCGCTGAGAGGATCAAACAGCTCCGCAACCACGGCCGGCTGCCTGACGGTGATGTTTCGGAGTGGGCGTTTAACAGCCGTCTGGACAATCTCCATGCAGCCATCCTTCACCTGAAGCTCAAGCGGTTGCCCCTGTGGATAAAGAGGAGGCGAGAGATTGCCCGGATGTATCACGAACGGCTGCATGACCTTCCAGAGCTGCATCTGCTGCCTCCGCCTTTGGAAGAGGGACCGCACTACGACGTTTATCAGAACTACGAGATAGAATCGAGTGACCGCGATGCGTTGGTGGCGCATTTGACCGATCGGGGTGTCGAGACCATGATCCCTTGGGGAGGCAGAGGTGTCCACCAGTTCAAAGCACTGGGACTCACTCATTATCGACTAAAGCGGACCGAGAGAATGTTCGAGCGGGTCGTGATGATCCCGATGCACCCTGACCTGAGCGACGATGACGTCGAGTGGGTCTCATCGGTGATCAGGGGATTCTACCGGCGTTAGACGAGAGCTCGGCGTGGTGGTGATTCGATGAACCAGAGGTACACGACCGTGACGGAGACCCCCGGCGTCCGAGTGACGACCGAGGCGGTCCAGATGATGGTGACCCGGTACTCAGTGGCGAGCCGATACTCTGAAGGCAAGGCTGTCCTGGAGGTGGCCTGCGGGGCGGGCCAGGGACTAGGATACATGGCCCGCAAGGCCGACGCCGTTGTCGGTGGCGACTACGACGGCGACCTGGTGAGGATCGCTCGTGACCACTATCGCGGCCGCGTGGGCCTGCTGCAGCTTGACGCCCATCACCTGCCGTTCAGGGACGGGGCCTTCGACACCGTGGTCCTCTTTGAGGCTCTTTACTATCTCTCCGAACCCGAGAAGTTCACCATAGAGTCCCGTCGCGTCCTTCGCGACCGGGGGGTACTGGCCATTTGCACAGTCAACAAGAACTGGTCGGACTTCAATCCCAGCCCCTACAGCACCAGATACCATTCGGCACCGGACCTGTTCGCGCTTCTGGCGGAGCACGGGTTCGAGACCGAACTGTTCGGAGCCTTCCCCACCACCGCAGCCTCCCTCTCGCAGAAAGCAGTCTCGTTAATCAAACGCACCGCCGTTGCATCGCACCTCGTACCTGGAAGCATGAAGGGCAAGGAGTGGCTCAAAAGGATCTTTTACGGCAAACTCACGCCTCTGCCAGCAGAACTGGACGGAGACATGGCCGAGGAGGCCCCGTTGACGCCGATCGACGCGCACGTTTCCAATTCCGAATACAAGGTATTGTATGCCATAGCGCGTCTCCGCTGAGCGCGCGTTGGCCCGCTCAGCGCACGTCCGGATTGCATCCGCGATCGCTAGGGCAACACGGGTACGTCCAGGTTCGATTCTAACGACGATGCCTTCCCCAAAAGGGCCTTCATGACGGCCCAGCGAGCCAGAGCCCCACGGTAGGTCCTGCGCTTGACGAGAAGCTGACCGCCATGGGTCGAAAATGACAATGAGTGAAGCGGCCCCCACCACAATCCTCGACATGTTCATGACCTTGCTGCGAATACGCATATTTGAGGAGCATCTAGCGGACCTGCTCGAAGCTGGAGAGGTGAACTGTCCCTGCCTCCTGTACACGGGTCAAGAGGCGATCGCCACAAGGGTGTGCGCCGCCCTAGTGTCCCGAGTCAGAAGTTCCCTTACCAGAGCCGAGCACCGTGGCGCCGCAGGTTTCG
>CAUZJF010000250.1:0-4110 GCA_963579975.1 Dehalococcoidia bacterium | reverse complement strand
GCCTCTTCGTAACGAGGTCTCTGCCCTACTTCTGCGAAATCCTCCACCGCGAGGGCGGCAAGGACAACGCACTGGCATGGCTCTGCCGCCGACTGGGCATTGAGCAGCGCGAGACTATCGCCTTCGGAAACGGCTACAACGACGTCGATATGCTGCGTTGGGCGGAGCTTGGGGTGGCCGTGAGCGGTGCCGTGCCCGAGGCAATCGAAGTTGCGGACGTGGTAGCGCCTCCTCTTGAAGAAGACGGCCCGGCCGCGGTCCTCGAGGATCTCGTCAAACGCGGTTTCCTTGGATGACTCCTCCCACAATCGTCGTCCTCGGCGGCCTCAACATGGACCTCATCGGAGTGGTCGACAGGCTTCCCGAGCCTGGCGAGACCATCTCCGGCGAGCAGTTTTTCACCACACCGGGAGGCAAGGGGGCGAACCAGGCCGTGGCCGCAGCTCGCATGGGTGCCCGCGTCAAGATGGTTGGCCGCGTCGGTGACGACCTGTTTGGCCCGATCCTGCGAGACGGCATGCGGGCGAACGGAATCGACGTGAGCGCGGTAGCACTTGATGAAGCCAACCCCACGGGCGTCGCGATGATCTTGCTGGACGCCACGAAGGAGAACTACATCGTTGCCGTCTACGGCGCCAACATGGCCTGCGACGCCGAGCAGGTGCGACAGGTCGAGTCGGCCCTCGAAGGCGCCGACTGGCTGATGCTCCAGCTCGAAGTTCCGGCGGATGTCTCGCTGGAAGCTGCCAGAGCGGCTCGGCGGCGTGGCGTCCCTGTTGTTTGGGACCCCGCGCCGCCTGCGACCATGTCCGCCGACGGGTACACGGCCCTTGACATCGTTACTCCGAACCAGCGCGAGGCCGCGGTCCTCACCGGCGTGGAGGTCGACGATGTCGCTTCGGCGGCGAAAGCCGCGCAGGCGCTGCTGGATCTGGGAGCGCCTGCGGCGGTCGTCAAGCTCGGCGAGAAGGGAGCCTATTTCGCGTCCGCGGAATCGAGCGGTTACGTGCAGGCTTTCGAAGTCGAGGTCGTGGACACGGTGGCTGCCGGAGACGCCTTCGCCGGAGCGCTGGCGGTAGCCCTTGCCGAAGGCCGCAACCTAAAGGATGCGGTCCGCTATGGAGCAGCGGCCGGTGCGCTGGCCGTAACGAAGCCCGGCGCCCAGGAAGCGATGCCCACCCGTGCCGACGTAGACGCTCTCGTCGCGGCCGCTGGGACATAGTTGAACACGGGCAATCTCCTCATTGTGGGAATGGCTGAAAGCCTTAGTCAACGCCCGATGGGAGCGATGACCACGGTTCCAAACCGGATTCTACCAGGGACCCAAAGGTATCGAACATCTCGACAGATTCATGTGGGTAGGAGTAACACTGGGATATAATGCGGGCCAGATGACGAGGAACGCATTCGGGGGAACGTCAAGAAGCTCGCTACCAGCCAGCATATCGTTAATCCGCTCGAGGATATACACCGCACCATTTGCGAGTTTGGTTACAGCGTGCCAAAAGTGAACACTGACGTGGTTTACAGGAGTAAAACAACCGTCGGCGCTCCTGGGTTAGGTGCCAGTTGGCTTGAGATCCTTAAGGAGCCCGGTTCGACAGTCGACGTTGACATCTGGACGGACTCGGTCGATATCGGGAAATCTGTTGATGTCGAGGTCAAGACGACGACGATGATCCGCATGGACTTCCGAACGCGGGAGACTCGCCGGCTTGAAGCCGTCAAAAAGATGGCCGAATCCGGAGCGATGGGCCCGGCCAATGCGGAGGCGGCGCCGACAGTAGAATAGTGCACTCGCAAACGTCACCTCGTATAGAGCTTCCATGCCAAACGCACGCACAGAGCACATAGCCTACGGGGAAGGTACCCTCCCTGTGCAGGTACCAGACCGCACCCGCACGCTGACCGCTAAAGCCTCGCTGCCGGGTGTACCCGACATCGAGGAGGCGGTCCGGCGGGCCATCGCGGAGCCTATCGCCCACGAGACTCTGGACAAGCTGGTCGGCCCAAAGGCGAAGGTCACCATCGCCTTCGACGACGCCTCCGGTTCCTACTTCCAGACCAGCCGCGTCGACTTTCGCCAGGTCGCTATCGAGATCCTCGTCGAGGAGCTGCGAAAGAACGGTGTCAATCTGGGTGACATCACTCTTCTGTGCGCCCAGGGCCTCCACCGAAAGCTGAGCCGTACCGAGATGGAGACGTTCCTGGGGCAGCGGCTTGTCTTACAGTTCGGCTACAACCAACTCTACTGCCACGATGCCGAAGACCCCGATCAACTGGTGCACCTCGGCTACACCCAACGCGGCTGGGACGTGGAGGTGAACAGGGCCATCGTCGAGTCTGACCTGTTCATCTACCTCAACACCATGTGGGCGCCTTTCAACGGCGGCTGGAAATCGACCGCCGTGGGGCTCGGCACCTTCCGCAGCATCCGGCACCACCATCGGCCGTGGCCGTCGGCCTCGGGCCAGTCGGTCGACGACCCCAAGAACTCGGCCTTCAAGAAGCTGGTGTGGGAGCAGGGCGACGTAATCCGGAAGACGCTGGAGAAGAAGGGTCGCCGCATCTTCTCAATAGAGACCGTGTATAACAACGCCGAGCCTGAGAAGGACCTTATCGGAGTCTTCGCCGGGCACCCGACAGAGGTGCACCCCCACACCCTGGAGGCCATCGAGGACCAACTCGTCGTCGACGTTGAGGGCCAGTCGGACATCCTGATCGCGGGGATCAGCGACCGGGAGTGCTACTCCAAGTTCTCGAGCATGAACCCCATCCTGGCAGCCAACTCCGCGATGGCCACCACCGTGATGCAGTTCCAGGGCGCGCCGGTCGTTCGGGAAGGCGGGATCGCCATACTCGCGCACCCGCTAGAGGCGCGTTTCGACGAGCGGCGGTTCGCCCCGTACGTCGAGTTCTACGAGAAGCTCCTGCCGCAGGACGTGGACCCGTACTGGCTCTGGGAGAACCACGTCGAGGATTTCGCGCACCGGCCCGAGTACATCTACGGCTACCGTCACGCCAATGCTTACCACGGCGCGCATCCGTTCTTCATGTGGAACAGCACCGGCGTCCCGAGGCGTTACCTCAGCGACATCTACTTCGCCGGTGTCAAAGACTTCGACGCCGCGGCCAGATGCGGCTTCCGCGCCTTCGGGACGGTCGAGGAGGCTATCGAGGCCGCCCAGGCCGAGCTTGGCAAGACCGCCGACATCACGCTGATGCAACGTCCTCCCCAGTTCATCCCCCGGGTGTGGACGGGGTAGGGGTTTCCGAAAAAACACTGTCGCAAATCGTCGCAAACTGTCGCTTTCGTATTTGACTGGGTGCGACACTATTGGGGCGGATGCGACACCTCGGAGGCGCCGGCGGCCGCCGAGCGGTTTCCCACCGCCAGCGCCATCAAGCTCCCAGTCCTCGTGGAGCTATACCGCCAGGCCGAAACGGGAGACTTAAATCTCGACGAATGGCGGCCCCTCCGCGCCGGCATCGCGCGCCAGTTCGCGTCGGGCCCGTTACGGATGTTCCGCGACGACCCCAAGCTGACCCTTCGGGACTACGCCCGCGCGATGATGATTGTGAGCGACGACGTGGCCGCCGACGTGTTGATGGACGCGGTCGGTCTCGAGAGCGTCAACGAGACTATGGTGTCGCTGGGGTGCTTGAACACCCGGTGCAGCATGTCGATGGGTACCTGGCATTAAGCCATGTTCGACCTGGCCCACCTTCCGCCTAGCTTCGAGAGCGACGAGCTCGTGGCCGCGAAGTTTCGTTCGGAGGGTATCAACCACGCCACCGTCTCCTTCAGCGACTCGCTGGAGAACAACGTGTCGTCGCCTGCCGATATGGGGTCGCTGTTGGAGCGACTTGACCGCGGCGAGGTCGTCAGCTCCGCCGCCTCCGAGTCGATGGTCGACCTTCTGAAGGAGTGCCAGGACAGACAGAAGATAGCCCGACACCTGAAGCCCGGTGTGGCGGTCGCGCACAAGGGCGGCTCTAGCGGCCGGATCAAGGCGGACGCAGGCGTCGGTTACCTTCCGAGCGGCCCCCTGGTTATAGCGGTCTTTGCCAAGGATGCCACCGCCGAACCGTACGCCCAAGACGCGAGTG
>CAUZJF010000249.1:0-4153 GCA_963579975.1 Dehalococcoidia bacterium | reverse complement strand
CAACCAGCGCGGCATCGAGTTCTGGCTGCCGTATCTCCTGCACGTTGAGTCGGGCGTACCTCTTGGTGATGCCTTCGAGCAGCTTCCGCAGCTCCTCCACCTTCTGTCCGCCTCGCCCGATCACGATGCCGGGCCTTGCAGTATGCACGGTGATGACGACGTCATTCGATCCGCGTTCGATCTCTACGCGCGATACGCCCGCGTCCTGGTTAGCGCCGAAGACCGCGTCGCGTATCGCAAGGTCTTCGATGACGAGGCCTCGATACTCCTTCTGCTTGGCCGCAAACCACTTTGCCTGCCAATCCTTGACTATCCCGAGTCGGAAGCCGATCGGGTGCGTCTTATTCCCCAACTTGTCGCTCCTCGTCCACCACTACGGTGATGTGACTGCTTCTGCGATTGATCCTTGATGCTCGCCCCCTGGACCTGGCGCGGAATCGTTTGACGGTCGTACTCTGGTTTGCGTATATCTCCATGATGCGTAGATCGGACTGCCTCGTTAGAAGCTCGTTCTCGGCGTTGGCAGACGCTGATTGTACCAGTCGTGAAACGGTAACCGCCACCGGCGACGACAGGAACTTGAGAATCGCAAGCGCCTCATCGACCCGTTTCCCTCGTACGAGGTCGATGATAGGTTTCACCTTTTTTACGGAAACGCCGGTTTCCTTTGCCTTCGCACTTGCGGGCAATTCCGACTCCTTGGCCCCTAGCTAACCTTGGTCATGCGTTCCGACCTGGACGAATGTCCGCGGAACGTTCGTGTCGGGGCGAACTCACCGAGTTTGTGCCCCACCATGTTCTCTGTGACGAATATCGGGACGTGACGCCGTCCGTCGTGCACTGCGATCGTCAAACCGAGCATATCGGGCATGATCATCGAGGCCCGGGACCAGGTCTTGATCGCTGGCTTGCTCCTGCTTCGATTGGCTGCCTCTACCTTTTTGGCAAGCTTGGCATCGACGTATGGCCCTTTCTTGATTGATCTGGACATCTAGACCTCCGCCTGATTACCGTCGTGACTTCCGCCGGCTCTGAATAAACTTGTCGGTCGATTTGTTGCGCCGCGTACGGTATCCGAGGGTCGGCTTACCCCAGGGCGTCTTCGGGCCAGGCATGCCGATCGGCGAGCGCCCCTCGCCACCGCCATGAGGGTGGGCAGAAGGGGACATCGCGACGCCCCTGACTTCGGGACGCCGGCCCATGTTGCGCTTTCGCCCCGCCTTGCCGAGTTTGACATTCTTGTGGTCTACCGCGCCGACCTGCCCGATGGTCGCCATGCACTCGCTGAGTACGCGCCTGACCTCACCTGACGGCAGACGCAGCAGGGTGTAGCGGTCTTCCTTGGCCAGGACCTGTGCTCCACCACCCGCGCTCCGGACGAGCTGGCCGCCTTTACCGACCTTCATCTCTATGTTGTGGACCAGGGTCCCGGTGGGGATCGCTTTCAGCGACAAGGCGTTGCCCGTCCTGACTTCCGCTCCGTCCCCTGCCTGAACCGGATCACCAACGCCCAGACCGTTAGGGGCGATGATATATCGCCAGTCGCCGTCGCGGTACTTGATCAACGCTATCCTTGAGGACCTGTTCGGGTCATACTCGATACTGGCGACCTCGCCTGGAACGCCGGGTTTGTCCCGCTTGAAGTCGATGACTCTAAAGCGACGCTTGTGGCCGCCACCACGATGCCTGACCGTGACCCTACCGGCTGAATTGCGCCCCCCGTGTTTCCTGAGCGGCGCTACGAGCGACTTCTTCGGCTTGCGTTCCGTTATGTCGTCGTTAGTCTGGAACACCGCCCCCCGGCGTCCGGGTGTAACTGGTTTTGCCCTCTTTAGTGGCATCTAAACACCTTCGAAGATCGTGATTGTATCGCCGGGAGCCAGTGTAACTACAGCTTTTTTCCACGAGCGCTTGCTCGAGTAGCGAGTGCCATAGCGCTTTCGCTTCCCGCGCACGTTCATAGTGTTGACTTTCATCACTTTGACGTCAAAGGCCTTTTCGACCGAGTCTTTGATCTGGTACTTGGTAGCAGTAGGAACGACCTCGAAAACATACCGGCCCCGATCCTGCATCTCGGTGCTCTTCTCAGTGATAATCGGCCGTCTCAGAATTTCTAGCGCCTGCATCTTCGCTACCTACTTGGATGCCTGGGACGTCAGCCGGCGCTTGTGCCGAACGCCGCCCCATAGCTCCTCTGTCGCGCGGATCGCGTCGACAGTCATGATTATCGTTCTGTTTCTCAGAAGCTGGAGTGTATTCAGCAGACGCGACGGGGCCATGTTAAGACCAGGCACATTCCGAGCTGCCCTCAAAGCAGTTTCGTCTGCCCCATCGGCCACGAAGAGCAAAGGAGTACGCCCACCGAGGGCTTCGATCATGGCAACCATTTCCCGAGTTTTGGGACTCTCCAGAGCCACCGACTCGAGTACGATAAGGTCGCCTTCACGCACCTTGTCCGACAGCGTCGACACCAGCGAAAGCCGTCTCATCTTCTTTGGTGTGTTTTGGCGGTAGCTTCTAGGCTTGACGGCGAAAACGACGCCTCCACCGCGCCAGTGCGGCGCCCGTATGGTTCCCGCCCGCGCAGCGCCCGTGGATTTTTGCGGACGCGGCTTTCGACCGCCACCGGACACCTCCGCGCGCGTCTTGGCGCCCGACGTGCCCTGGCGCTCGTTCGCAAGCTGGCCGACCATCACCTGATGCACGAGGGCCGGCTTTGCCGGCACAGCAAAAACGTCGTCGCGTACCTGCATGGTCTCGACGATCGTTCCCTGGATGTTTTTGACTTCGAGCTTCATTCTATCCCTGCTTCGAGCCCGTGCGGGACTTTCGGATCAATAGAAGCGAGTTCGTCGCTCCCGGAACAGCTCCCTTGATTAGCAGCAGGTTCCGGTCGGGGTCGGCCAAGACCACTTCGAGGCCCCTGACAGTGACCCGGTGGTTCCCCATGTGACCCGCCATTCTGAGCCCCTTTATGACTCTGCCCGGGGAGGTCCCGGCACCGATGGACCCCGGGGCACGATGTCTGTCGGACTGGCCGTGGGTCTTCGGACCGCCGCGGAACCCGTGACGCTTCACTCCTCCGGCAAACCCGCGACCCTTGGAGGACCCTGTCGCATCCACCTTTTCTCCTGGCTCGAACAGGCTAACGTCGAATTCTTGCCCGACCGCGACCTCGCTTACGTCGTCGGCTCTGAATTCGCGGAGGTGGCGGAACAGTTTGCCAGCGCCGCTCAGGTGTCCGGTTGTCGGCTGGTTGGCCCGCCGGACCTCTTCGAATCCCAGCTGCACCGCTGAGTAGCCGTCATCGTCTCCGGTCTTGACCTGAGTTACGGTGCACGGTCCGGCTTGAACTGCCGTGACGCACATCGCCTCGCCGTCTTCGCGGAACACCTCGGTCGTGCCGATCTTTTTTGCCAACAGTCCTTGTAAAGTCAAGATAACGCTCGTATCGATTACAGCTTGATTGAGATATAGACGCCGGCGGGAACGACGAGTCTGGTCAGGGAGTCGATGGTCTTCGATGTAGGTTCGAGAATGTCGATGAGGCGGTTATGTGTTCGAAGCTCGAAATGCTCTCGGCCATCCTTGTGAACGTGGGGGGAGCGAATAACACAGAACCGCTTGATCGAGGTCGGCATCGGTATTGGTCCGGCGACCTGCGCGCCGGTACGTTCCGCAGCCTCCACAATCTGTCCTGCCGACTGGTCGAGGACACGGTGGTCGAACGCTCTTAGGATTATTCTGATCTTCTGCTTAGAAACCATTGACCACGGTCGCCGGCCTTCTTGGCTCCCTCCGAATCGAGCTTCGGAGGGAGCTTACTTGGAGGCTACAGCTACCGGTACCTCCTCGTAGTTATCGAATTCAAGCGAATAGCTGGCTCTCCCTTGAGTAAGGGACCGAAGCGTGGTGGCGTATCCGAAGCTCTCCGCCAGAGGAACAAGGGCGCGAACGGTCTGGATGCTCTCCTGACCCTCGATACCCCTGATATTGGACCGTCGTTTTCCCAGGTCCCCAAGGACCTCTCCAAGGTACTCCCCAGGCGTGACGAGGTCGAGTTGCATGACCGGCTCGAGCAGTACGGCTCTGGCCCGTTTCAGAGCCGCCTTCGTGGCAATCGATCCCGCTATGCGGAACGCCATTTCCGACG
>CAUZJF010000248.1:0-4155 GCA_963579975.1 Dehalococcoidia bacterium | reverse complement strand
TACGCTGGGTCAAGGCCGAGAGTTTTGTGACCGGCCGCCGGAAGCAATCCGGAGTTGTTCTGGGGGACACTATTCCGCCTGTCAATTAAAACTTGCCACTCGTCGCCGAAGTGTCTTCACGTGTTCCCAGATCTCCGCGTGCTCGTCGTTTCCGTCTTTATCTCCGCCCTCGCCCCCACCCGCGCCTCGTGACGTGAAACGTAGGTACGCTTCAAGATCCCGCAACGCCGACGAGAAGTCGTTCAGGTGGTAGGCTAAAAGGCCACGGTCGCGGAGTTCCGTCATGGCGGAAGGGTTGAGCGCGAGGAGAAGATCGGTAATCGCTCGGCTCTGCGGGAACGAGCGCATACGCACGTAGATTCGCTTAAGGTTGACGAGTATCCTGATGAGGATTTGCTGTTTGGTTGCGCGCATGAGAAGGCGGCGGTCAAAGACGGAATTCTCTCCGACGTGCTCGCGCAGCAATCTACGACAGTCGCTTTCCGAGAGGACTGCCCCGCCGTGGAACGGGTTGACGATGACCGGGTCATCCGGATCGAGCGTGACATCAGGCCGCCTGGGCATAGAGAGGAGGAAGTGTCCCGGAAAGTTGACGCCGTGCAACTGGAGCCCGGCCCGACGGGCCACCTCGATATAGACGAGCGCCAGCGTGATCGGAATACCGGTTCGCCGATCGATGACGGCGTTCAAAAAGCTGTTCCGTGGGTCGTCGTGGTTTTCTCTGTTTCCGGAAAATCCTTGTTCATCAAAGAGGTATTGGTTCAATACCTCCAGACTTCGCATCGGATCCGTCGCGGCGTCAGACGAGCTACCGAGGCGGTTGAGCGCTGCCAGCCCCATCTCGTCGAGTTGACGGAGGTAGAGAGACGCATCGAGGTTGGGGTACTCGAGCCGCGCGATGAGAAGTGCCGCAGGCGCGAGGTCCGGCTGGGGATCCTTCGCCACTAGCGTGAAGTTATGGATAAAGTCGGCGGAGAACACTGCCATTACAATCGCACAGGTATACCTGCTTCGTCGAGGGTGGCACCGAAGAGAACTAAAGGTGTGCGCGACAATTGAATTATTCGTCGCACCGAGTGCAGAGGCTTTGCAGGAGGGCCGCGTCGACGTCGGCGAGGCTCGTGACGATCGCGTCCGCGGCGTAGAGCTGCTCTGCCGAGTAACTGTGAGTGATGGCCAGGCACGGCATGCCGGCCGCCTGCGCAGCCTCGATGCCCCAGCGTGAATCCTCGATGGCTACGAAACAGCCGTCACTGGTAGAGCCGAGTGCAGTCCTGAGGAGACGGACTGCATGCACGTACGCGTCAGGGGCCGGTTTTTGACGTTCGATGTCATCCGCCGCGACGATGGCAGAAAAGTATCGGCGGAGACCGGCCTGCGTGAGGATGGAGTCTATTTCGTGATGGAGTGCACCAGATGCGATCCCGAGCGGGACGGCGGCGGCCAGCCGTTTTACGCAGGCGGCCGCCGTCGGAAATAGCACCGAGTCGTTTCCGACCATTTCTTGAAAACGCTTAACCTTCCGCTCGAGCAATTGCTGCAGTTCGCCTTGATCGAGCGAGACTCCCTGATCTTTCGCCAGGGCGGTGAACACCCCCACATCGTCATACCCGAGATACCGGGCGTAGTAGGCATCTGGCTCAAGCTTGAGCGGGGTATCCGCCAGCACTTCTTGATACACCTGAAAGTGGATCGGTTCAGTGTTGGCGATAACGCCGTCGAAGTCGAAGATGACGCCGCTGAGGGACATAGATGCCGTTCAGGGGCCTGTGGGCTCGGATGGTTTTGGCGTCAGAGGCTCTGGGGAAATGCTCGGAAAGCGGCGCTCCTCCTCTGGTGGAAGCTTTTCTCCAGCACGGACGGCAATGGCAAGACGGTTTTCGAGCGGAGGGTATGGACAATCGTACTGTTCGTCGTAATAGCAGTAGGGGTGATATGCCAGATTGAAGTCGAGGTCGTAGATGCCGGTAGGCGTCCGATCGAGGTCCATATAACGGCCGGATGGGTAAGTTTCGGCAAGGTTGGTCTCGTCCCGAAACGGTACGAAGAGGCGATCGATAGTCTGCGCTGGGAGCTCGACGAACGCGGACAAGGTCCGGGGCTCGCTGTTCAGAGCGAACACGAGCTTGCCGACCCGCTGCATTTGGCGAAGCTGTCCCGTGGATGTTGGGATCTCGAAGACCGGCTGCTCCTCCTCGATGAGAAGCTTCGCGGGTACGCGAAAAGCCAGGTCCGGATTGTAATAGCGGAGGGGAAGCATCCAGGAACGGCGGTCGAGTGGGACCGGAGAATCGCTGCCGGTCTTGAACCACTCGTCCTTAGCGGTGCGATCGGAGAGCAGACGGTCGATGTAGCTGCCTTCGTCAGGAGGTGGGGGGCTGCAGGCGGCGGCAATGAGGACCATCGCGCTAACTAAGACCAAAATATTCCTGGTTGCGCGATGCATGTTTCCCTGACAAGGCGAAAGACTTGCTCTGCGACGAGTTAGTGTACGCCCACAGAGGCTGCGCGCTCTTGGTGCAGGCCGAAAGGCCACACTACAATCAGGTAGTCTATGCCGAGAACCGCCCTTCTAGAAAATATATCCCGATCGTGCGACGGATTCGTCGGCCAATCGGCGCCGGATTGCGACGACGTTAACCGGGGTCACCTGCAGGATCCGGCGGAGGGCCGCCAGGTGAATGCGGAGCGTACCACCTTTGGCCATTGCGGCCAGGGCTACCCGGGCAGCGGTGTCGATCCGCATCGCGGCGTCATGAACGTAGGCTCTGGCGGCGTCTGCTTGGAGCTCAGCGGTTGCCTCGCCTTTTGCCCCAGCCTGCTTGGCCCGAAGGACGACGCTTTCGGCCCCGAAGGTGTCGATCAGGATGTCTGCCGTGAACAATAGCACCTCCTGCTGGTCGGAGAGCTGCTGGCCGTAGGTCTGCAGCGCCAAGCCGAGTACTGCCACCGCGACCTTCTTGAACATTCCAACGGCGCGCGATTGTTCCTCGAGTAGCCCGTCGCTCGGAGCGATTGCCGGGAAGTGGCTCGTGATCTTGTCCTGCAGTTCCTTGGCGGCCGCGATGAGCGGAAGATTCCCCTTGAGTGCCCGCTTGATGAGCATGTTTGGTATGAGCAGCCGATTGATCTCGTTGGTTCCCTCGAAAATTCGATTAACCCGAGAGTCTCGGTAGTGCCGCTCGGCTGGGTAGTCCTTCACGTAGCCGTTTCCGCCGTGAACCTGGACATTCTCATCGGTGGCGTCATGCAGCGTCTCGCTGCCGGCTACCTTTAATATGGACGACTCGATGGCATATTCCTCAAGCGTGGCGAGCAGGGAGGCGTCGTCACCGGCGCCATGCTTGCTGTCTTCGAGCGCGGCATCGATTAGCCCGGCGGTCCGGAAGACCATCGACTCTATAGCGTACGCTCCCACGGCCATCTCGCCAAGCTTGTGCTTGATGGCTCCGAAGCTCGCGATCGGCTGTCCGAATTGGTGCCGCTGGGCTGCATAACGGGCTGACTCGCCGATGACGGTTTGCAATCCTCCCATAGTCGAGGCGCCCAACTTGAATCGCCCGTAGTTAAGTACGTTGAATGCTACCTTCTGTCCCTTGCCTATCTCGCCCAGTAGGTTTCCAGCCGGCACCTTGACGTCTTGAAAAATCACCGACGTGGTCGACGAGCCCAGCAGGCCAAGTTTTTCCTCCTCCTTGCCGGTGCTGATGCCGGCCCACGTTCGCTCAACAATGAATGCGGTGAACTGTCCCCTGTCAACCTTGGCGAAGACGATGAAGAGATCGGCAAATCCGCCGTTGGTGATCCACATTTTCTCGCCGTTCAGGACGAAACTGCCGTCCGCCTGCGCGGCGGCGCGTGACTTGGCTCCGAGGGCGTCTGAGCCAGAACCAGACTCGCTCAAGCAGTACGCACCGACCATCTCGCCTCTCACCAGACCCGGCAAGTACTTCTTCTTTTGCTCCGCAGTTCCGAACGTCCGGATCGGCATGATGACCAGGCTGGTCTGCGTGCCATAGGTAGCGCTGAACGATCCGGACTGCCCGAGCCGGCTCGCGATGATCGCTGAACTCACCTTGTCGAACTCGACACCGCCGTAGGCTTCGGGCACGTCGGTGCCAAGCAGGCCCAGCTCGCCGCTGCGTCGGAGCAGGT
>CAUZJF010000247.1:0-4161 GCA_963579975.1 Dehalococcoidia bacterium | reverse complement strand
GTGTCGTAGTCGAAACGCATAGGACGAGCTGCCGGGTCGACCATCGTCGGCTACGATGCCCCGACGGTGTCCATCACTTCGACCAGCTCTTTGACCGTATCCGCCGACCTTCGAAGGGCCGCGGCCTCCTGGTCAGTCAGGTCGAACTCAATCACCTCTTCGACACCGTTGGCCCCCAGCTTCACCGGCACGCCGACGTAGAAGCCCTCTATACCATACTCGCCTTCGAGGTACGCGGTGCAGGGCAGTATCTCGTTTTTGTCGAAGAGCACAGCTTCGACCATCTGGGCAACGGCGGCCGAGGGCGCGTAGTATGCGCTGCCCGTCTTGAGCAGGTTCACTATCTCAGCCCCGCCGTCCTTTGTCCGCTGCACGATGGCCTCGAGCCGGTCCTTCGGGAGCAGCTTGTCTACCGGCGTCCCTCCGACCGTCGTGCTGCCGACAACCGGCACCATCGAGTCGCCGTGGCCTCCGAGCACCCACGCCGATATCGAGTCGACGGAGACGTTCAGCTCCTGAGCCAGAAACGTACGAAAGCGCGCCGTGTCCAGTATTCCCGCCATACCAACCACCCGGTTCTTGGGGAAGCCGCTCACCTGATACGCGCGTTGAACCATGGCGTCCAAAGGGTTCGTGACCGGCAGCAGTATCGAATCAGGAGACCGAGATGCCACCTCCTCGACGACGCTCGTCACGATCTTCATGTTGGTCAGCAGCAGGTCGTCGCGCGACATTCCGGGCTTTCGTGCCACCCCTGACGTAATCACCACAATGTCCGAGCCGGCCGTCTCGTCGTATCCGTTGGTCCCGACGACCGTCGCGTCGCTACCGACGACCGGGCCCGCCTCCAGCATGTCCAATGCCTTGCCTTGCGGCAGCCCCTCGACGATATCCACCAGAACGACGTCCGCGTACCCCTTATCGAATATCCGCTGAGCGGCCGTGGCGCCAACGTTCCCCGCGCCGACTACCGTGACTTTGTTTCGCATTGAGCTTTCTCCTCGTTCGTTTTTGAGTTTAAGTTTGGTCTCCAGTCGCCGATGAGCGGTACACTGACCCGTCCCTTGAATTCTCGCGTCACTCCACTTGGGCGAACCAATCGCTGCAGCTCGGCCGATATGTCGCGCCATCCGCGAACACCACGTCGTACGGTTCATCCAACGCAGCAAGGACGATTGCCTCGTCTTTTCGTATCACCCGCACCCTGTCGCGCAGCCCTCTCTCTTCGAGCAGTCCCTCCGCCAGGTCCGCGTGAGTAGGATCAATCTCGATCGAGTCTACTCGAGACCCAGGCCGCCGGCCTCAGCCATGAGGGCCGCCGTGTAGCCAAGGGCGGCGCCAATTTCGAGGAAGCGATTGGCGCCGATCCTCTCCGCCACTATGCTCCACACCGGCGCTCGGTACGGTGGGCTGGGCCAAGCGGTTGCAGGGCCTTCGTCGACCCCGCCGTTGTGGTCACGACAATGCAAGTGGGTCATTTCGTACAGGTCGTCGTGCAGGTTGATGGCCTCGCCGAATAGCCTGTCGATCAGAGGACGTTGCCACTCGGCGTATACCTCTCGGTTACCGTCCTAGGCGAATTCGAATTCCGTCATCATGCCGGCTGACACTACGCCGCCGAGTACTCGTCCCACCGCGACTCCAGCGTCGAGTCCCGCACGGTGTCCAGCACGTAGTCGCCGAACTCTTCGGTCGTAGCGCCGGTGTCCCGACCGGTGATGCTGATCTTGCTCTCATACATTCCGCAGACATCCAATGCCTTGTGCAGCTTGGAGCCCAGCTCGCCGAAACCAACGTGCTCCAGCAACATCGCCCCGGCCCTCAGCAGCGAGCTTGGGTCCGCGTACTTGTCTCGGCCCTCTTCTACCATCCTCGGCGCGCTGCCGTGGATGGCCTCGAACATCGCGTAGGCCTTGCCGATGTTCGCGCTGCCCGCCGTACCAACTCCACCCTGAATCTCCGCCGCCTCGTCGGTCAGAATGTCGCCGTACAGGTTCGGCAGCGCAAGCACCTGGAAGTCCGCTCGCCGCTTCACGTCGAGCAATTTGGCGGTCATGATGTCGATGTACCAGCCGTCCCACTTGATGCCCGGATATCTCTCGGCCACCTTGCGGGCGACATCCAGGAACTTGCCGTCGGTGGTCTTGACGACATTCGCCTTGGTCACGATGGTGACCCTCGTCTTGTCCGTCCGCTTGGCGTGAGCAAAGGCCGCCTCGATGATCCGCTCCGAGCCTTGAGAAGTGATGACTCGAAAGTCGATAGCCAGGTCGGCGGTGACGTCGATCCCCTGGCTACCGACCGCGTACAGGTCCTCCGTATTCTCTCGGAAGAACGTCCAGTCGATGTCCTCCTTCGGGAGGCGTACCGGCCGGACGTTGGCAAAGAGGTCGAGTTCCTTGCGTATCGTCACGTTGGCGCTCTCTATGTTGGGCCAGCCGTCGCCCTTTTCCGGCGTATGGGTCGGGCCCTTCAAAGTAACATGGCAATCCTTGATCTCCGCCAGCACGTCGTCGGGGATCGCCTGCATTTTCGCGGCCCTGTTCTCGATGGTCAGGCCCTCGATCACCCGGAACTCGACTCGCCCAGCAGCCACATCGTTTCTGAGCATGGCCGTCAGCACCCGCTGGGTGGCGGCGCTGATCGTCGGGCCGATGCCGTCGCCGCCGATCAAGCCGATCACGATCGGCTTGATCGTGGAATAGTCGGTCCAGTCGCCTTCGTGCTTCAGCCGCTCTACCCTGGCAAGCTGCTGCTCAAGCACCTTGCCGAAGTGCCCTTTGGCGTTATCTATCGCTTCTTGATTGACCAGTGTCCCACTCCTTGCTCGCCGAGGGCCGGGAAGGGGGTACCTTCGGGGTCTCTAGGCTTGTATTGCGTTAGCTCAGGTATTCGACCGTCTGCCTCGTCGCCGGTTGGCTCTCAAAGACCTCTGCGTACCTCAGTCCGGTGTAGAGCATGCTGTTGCCGTGGGCGACCCTTTGATGCTCCTCGAAATCGTCGGGCAGGTCGGTGCTCGCCCAGGCGGCCTTCATCGCCTCGATTTTCCTGTCTATCGTGTCCGACACGTCGACAAAGACGGTGGGAGAGGCATCCGCGGGCAGCGCCATCGAGTAGATGTAGTCGCTCGAACAGTACCAGGTCAAGCCCGGCACGTGGCGTTCCCGACCGCTGTGCCAGCGCCACGGAGGCGCCCGTCCAATCATGCGAGCCGCCTCGCCGTGGTCGGCACCTCCGTTCGTTAGCCGAAATGGGTAGTGGACGCTGATGACCACATCGGGCCGGACATTGAGCATAACGTCGGCAAGCGCCCGCAGACGAGCCACTCGTCGCCGAAATCTAAGAACCGGTAGTCATCGACCCCAAGAATCTTCGCGGCGTTCGTGGCGTTTTCTCGGTTGATCCGTCCAATCTCGTCGTCGCTCTCGCCCACGAGCTTCTCCGTGTGGACCTCCACACCGTCCGTGAGGCTGAGCAGGACGACCCGGTCGCCTCTATCGACGTGCTTAACCGCCGTCCCTCCGATATTGGCAATCGGATCGGACGGATGCGCCCCAACGGCCAGGACCGTCTGCGGGGCCGGGCTAGGATCCATCCGTAGAGACTCTCAAGGATTCTGTCGTGCTCCGATTGGTCGTTGGCGCTGCGCTCGTGGTCTATGACCCGATTATCGCCAGAACGTCGCCTCTAGAGACTCGATCTCCCTGAGCGAAGGGGAGCGCTTTGATCGTGCCTGCAGCCGGCGAGGGGAGGGAGTTTTCCATCTTCATCGCTTCGAGGACCAGCACGGCGTCTCCCTCCTCGACATGCTCGCCCACTTCCACGGCATAGCTCAGCACCAGGCCAGGCATAGGCGCGGATACGATGGCTTCTCCCTCCGCCACAGCAACGGGCGTCGAAATCTCGGGATCTTCGGCTTCGGGCGAGTCGGGCTCCCGCGTCGCAGCGACAGTTCGGCGCGTCGTATCGGCTGCGTCCGGACGAGCGGCCCCGTCTACGGGGTCGACCTCGACGCGGAACACCTCTCCGCTGACGAACACGTTGAACACCCTAGCAGCCGCGCTTTTCTGGGTCGTCGTCGCCGTCGGCGATACACGGGGCGCCGCATCCGACGGCTTTCGCTCGGCGGACGGCTTCATTTCGTCAGGCATCGGGTCAAGA
>CAUZJF010000246.1:0-4197 GCA_963579975.1 Dehalococcoidia bacterium | reverse complement strand
CTTCCCGCTATGGATACCTCGTATCTCGCCGAGGCCAGATTCGGCGGAGTGAGCCCAGAGTCGGTCATCGGACTGTGGGCGCTGATAGCTTCCGTCTTTGCGGCCACGCTTCTCCATCTCTTCATCTACCGACGTCAATTGAGCGGCTGGGTTCAATCGATCAACCGCGGCACGATGGGCAGCCTCCTTCCGATCTTCAACACGGCCTCCGAGGTCGGCTACGGTGCCACGATCGCCTCCCTCTCGTCGTTTGTCGTGATCAAGGACTCCGTGCTGGGCCTCGCACCCGACTACCCGCTGATCTCGGAGGCTGTTTCCATCAATATCTTGGCCGGCATCACCGGTTCCGCGTCGGGCGGTTTGAGTATCGCTCTCGACTCCCTGGCCCAGAGCTATCTCCAGATGGCCGAGCAGACAGGAATCTCGCCGGAACTTCTGCACCGGGTGGCCTCCATGGCCTGCGGCGGATTCGATACGCTCCCCCACAACGGGGCGGTCATTACATTGCTGACCATTTGCGGATTGACCCACCGGACGTCATATTTCGATATCGCGATGGTGGCCGTCGTGGGCCCCTTCGCCGCCACCACCCTCGTGGTTCTGATCGGCTCGACCGTGGGAGGCTTCTAGTGGCAGACAGCCACCTCACTCTCCTCCTCTTCCCGACTGACGTGGAACGTCTGGGCGTCGGTGACGTCGGCGGCAACACGAATGGCGCCGCGGTTACCGAGATCTGCGGCTTCGGACCTGTTGCGGCGGGCGCGCGAACGGCGCAGCTCCTGAGCCGCATCCGGCCGCGCCGCGTGGTTCTGGTGGGAATCGCTGGCACCTATGACGAACACCGTCTTCCGGTTGGCGCGGCCGCCACGTTCGACGAGGTCGTCCTCGACGGTGTGGGCGCGGGACAGGGCGCGGGATTCCAGGACGCCGCGGCGCTTGGATTCGCCCATTGGCCCGGCTCGGACGATACCTGCAGGGACCCAGTCAGCGAGCGCCTGCTCCTCGACCCGCTGCCCGGCGCCGACTCGGCCGCCCCCAACAGGCTGCTGGTGACGACCTGCGCCGCTTCGGCGTCACCGTCCGAGGCGGCCGCGCGTCGCGGCACCTACCAGGACGCCTTGGCCGAAGACATGGAAGCGTTCGCCGTTGCCCTCGCCTGTGCGTTGCACCGAGTCCCGGTTTCCGTCGTCCGTGGTATCTCCAATGTTGCCGGGGATCGACAACGGAGCAACTGGAAGGTCGAGGCGGCGTTGCAGGGAGCCGCCCGACTACTGGAGGACGTCCTCGAGCGGAACACCCCCGAATCGGAGACTCGCCCTCGATGAGGATACGGTTGGGGATTTCAACCTGCCCCAACGACACCTTCGCGTTTCACGCGCTCGCCGCAGGCGCGGTCGATCCGAGAGGGCTCGAGTTCGAGCTCGACTACCTCGACGTGCAAGAACTCAACGAACGTATGGCGCGGCACGAATACGATGTGGCGAAGGTGAGTTACTACGCCGCCCTGGCGCACAGCTCGGAATGGCTGGTCCTCCCGAGCGGCTCAGCGCTTGGATTCGGCGTAGGTCCGCTGCTGCTTGGTTCGCCGTCACGTCGAGCGGCGGCTACGACGGACGGCGCCGACAGTGGGCTTCCGCTGGTACTGTGTCCGGGTCAGTGGACGACGGCAACGCTCCTCTGGCGACTCTTTCACCAAGAGGACGTCCGGTTGGAGCAGACGGTCTTCTCCGACATCATTCCTGCACTCGAACAAGGCCGGGCCGACTTCGGCGTGTGCATCCACGAGGCTCGGTTCGTCTGGCGGGAGCGTGGACTCGACCGGGTCGAAGACCTTGGCGAAACCTGGGAGGCAGCGACCTCGAACCCGTTGCCCCTGGGAGGGATCGTGGGCGATCGATCACTCGGCCGTGACGTGTTGGAACGGGTTCAAGAAGTTGTGTCTGCGTCGATCCTTTGGGGACTCGAACACCGCGATGCCTGTCTCTCCTCGATGCGGGCTCACGCCCAGGAGGAGTCAGATGACGTGCTGTGGAAGCACGTCGAGCTCTACGTGAACCCCTGGACAGTGGACCTGGGGCCGGTCGGCCGCCGGGCGCTTCGCACGCTCTCGGACCTCGCGGCCGAGCGGGGCGTCCACGCGCAGGCGCAGGCACTGGAAGTGCTCTGAGGACTCTCGGCGGGCATCACGAGTTGCATGGTAATGCCCGGTCTCCCTTCCGCCGATACAAGGACGGCAGTTCGCTGGCGGCGATCCGCTAGTGCGAGCCCACGCGAGTACCCGGGGCGACGGTCGGGTGTCCCAATCCTCCCACCCGCCGTCGTCCCGTCGTTTTGTAGTGTGAACGGCTATCAACTGAAGGAGAGGCCATGCTGGTTGGCAACACTGTCCTGGTCACTGCAGCAATCACCGTCGGGATCGTCCTACTCTTCGTCCTCTATAGACGTCAGACGATCCGGAAACGGCGCAACCTTGGTGCGCGCCTCGAACGCGTTCAGCGACGGCATGGGTTCTAGCCCAGCCCTCGGGTCTCAGTGTGGTAGCGGGGCGAGCGGTAGTACGAACACGAGCGAGAACGACCAGGGGCTGGCGTCGTCGAGGAAGCGCTCGTTCCCTATGACGTCCCCGGCCCTCGGCAAACCGGTCGCCACATAGTCGAGCGAACCCTCCAGCTCGACGTCCTTCAACCACGAATCGTCGGGCAGCCAGTTGAACACGAGGAGAGCGGTATCCAGCTCGAAGTTCAGTTTGTGCGTGTAGGCACTGGCGTCGTGTGGCCGCGCCGCAGGGCTGAACTTGTCGACGATATCGACGTGGCTCTCGAGCCATCCCCCGGTCTGGTCGGCAGTCAGCCATGTGAAGTTGGCCTCCAGCTCCAGCTCCACGGCAGCTTCGTCCCTGAACGGACCGAAGATCGTCTCGACCGTGAAGGCAACGCGAGGGATCTCGGTGGGAATAACGGTCGCCAGAACGAGCTCGAAAATCTGGTCGCGTCCCTGCCGACTCGTCTCGACGACGATGTTGTTCTCGAGCGTCTCGACCCGCGCCGGCTGGAACAGGTTCTCCACCGCGATCGTCGGCTCGACCTTGAACGAGGGGGCACAGAGGATCGCACACGCTCGGTGTTCCTGCGCGGAGAGCTCGGCATTGAGCATTCCGCAGCCTGCCAGCAGCAGACCGGCACGACACCCATGGAGTAACCACCCCCTCGTGTGCAACACGTGCAAAGGCTATCATTCATCGAATCCCTACTGACTCATGACCCTGTCACCCTCTACACCCCTCATGCGTCTCCGGGTTACCTCGGTCACGACATGGGTCATGATCGCCGGCGGATTGACAGTTGGGTGCTCGCAGCCGCCACCCACCGCTGTCACGTCATCTCCCCAGAGCGGCTCCTTCGTCGGCTCTGCGGCCTGCCAGGAGTGTCACGTCGACATTTTCGACCGCTGGCAAGGCACCTTAATGGCGAACGTACTGCAAGACCCATCCAGCGATCCTGATGTGATCCTGGGTGACTTCTCGACACCGAACCCACTGGTCACCTTTGGCCCGGAGGACGTGGCTTTTACATACGGAAGCAAATGGAAGCAGCGGTACTTTACCCGCGTGGGGGACGACTACTTCGTCTTTCCAGCGCAGTGGGATGTGCGCAACAAAAACTGGCGCCGCTATCACCCTCAACCAGGGGGGGACTGGTGGACCGACTTCTATCCGATCGACCCGATGCAGCGACCAACGGGGCCGCTCTGTGATGGTTGCCACTCCGTCAACTACGACATAGAGACGAAGTCGGTTACCGAATGGAACGTCGGCTGCGAAAGTTGTCACGGTCCGGGTGCCGACCACATGGTCGAGCCCATCGCCTCGACCATCGTCAACCCGGCACGACTCGACGATGTCCGCGCCGTCGATGTGTGTATTCAGTGCCACTCACAGGGTCAACCCAGGACCAATCCTATAAACGGACAGCACTACGATTGGCCGGTTGGGTATCAGCCAGGCGACCAACTCGCCGACGTCTGGGAGCTTGACCCCCCGCATCTTGGTGAAGAGACGTTCACTCACTGGCCCGACGGTTCGGCTCACAAGAACCGGATGCAAGGGAATGACTTCGTGCAGAGCCAGATGTACGTGAAGGGCGTTCGGTGCGAAGGGTGCCACGACGTTCACGGAACTGAATATGAGGCGGATCTGAT
>CAUZJF010000245.1:0-4202 GCA_963579975.1 Dehalococcoidia bacterium | reverse complement strand
GTCAGGCGATACTGGTTGCTCACTAGGCGGTGCTTCCGGCCGAGGTCCTCGGCCAGCTGCGGCAGCAGGGTGCGGAATCCGTTGGGGGAGCTCAGCCCCTCGTAGCTCCCTCCCGTCGCCTCGCCGATGTCGATGCCCCACCGTATTTGATCGCCACCCTGTTTGACCCCCGAGACCGACGTGATGGTGAGAATCCGGGTGTGGACGGCGGCCTTGTTGGCGAACAGGCGCTCCATCATGTCTCTGAAGGGCCCATCCCGAACCCGGCTGCTTCCCTCGGGGCCGTTGGTCGCGACCATCACGATGGTCGGAAAATACTGGGCTTCCTCGTCCTCGTGCAGTCGCTCTGCCTCTTCGTAGAGCGCATCGAAAAAGGTGGCCGCGCCTTCCATGTCCGGCGCAATCGCGCCGATGGCGTCGGTGAGTTCCGTCCGGTCGGTGGTGTGCCGGGCCTGGAATTGCGGTCGCCCCCCAATGGTCCCGATCGCCACCTCGACCTCCGGTGGGAGCGCATCGACGAAGAGCCGCAGTCCCTCGCGCATGTGGTCGAGCGCGGGCGGGCTCGCCAACCCGTTGTCGATGAACACGGTCACGCGCACCGGCCAGTCGATCGGTTCGAGATTGAGCGTCTCACCATGCTCGCCGTCGAGCTCCACGACCACTTCATCAGCAGTGATGTCGGAGACCGGGGCACCGTCGGCGTCGGTGAAGGCCACGAAGAACGACTGGCTCTGCGCCGACACGATCTGGCTCGTCGTCGGCCAGGGTGCGCCGAAGACGATGAGCGCGAGGGCAACCAGCGCGCCCGTAAGGGGTCGAAGATGTGTGGTGTCGGCCGCCATGTCAGAACCTCCCATGGGAGACAGTCTATTCCAGGTGATCGAATCGACCTGCGCCGGGCGCGCGAACGCAACCTATGGCAGTGCCGCGAGCGTTGCCGCGGCCTGCACACCCTCCGGTGAGTCCGGAGCCAGGTCGACGGCCTTCTGGAACAGCACCTTGGCGCCTTCGATGTCTCCCTTGTTCAGCGCGACGAGGCCCAGCTTGAAGACGGGCGGTTCCCAGCTCGGATCAGCGGCGGCCGACTTTTCATACCAGCCCGCGGCGGCGTCGACGTTGCCGTCTTGAAACGCCACCTCGCCCAGGTTGTAGAGGTCTTCTGGTGAGGCGTCCCCCCCCGCGACGGCCAGGTCCCCGGCCGCGTCGAGGTCACCCATCAGCAGCCGCGTTCTGGCGATCTTCCTCTTTATCGCCTCGTTGTCCGGTTCAGCGGCCAGAAAATGATCGTACGCCGCGAGCGCGTCCTCGAATTCCGACAAGTTCCGGTGCGCGTCTCCGATGTCCTGATGGAGGGCGGTCATCTGTGGCCAGGTCGTCAGGAGCTTATGGTATCTATCGATGGCGGTCCGGTAGTCTCGGCTGTTGTAGGCGGCGTCGGCCGCAGTGAGGTCGGTCTTGGCCTGCTCCCGCTCGAGGTCATCAACCTCCTCGTCGGCCAAGGCCTGCTCCACTTCCAGTACCGCCTCAGTTTTGATCCGGGCCATGTTGAACTCGACGGGATCCAGGCACCTTTGTTGCTGGGTCGCCGTGCACACCCGAGACCGGCCCTGCGTCACTTCGATCCGAAGCGCCGAATCCGCGAAGCCTTCGGCCGAGGTGGTCACGTTCCAGATACCGCTACGAATCCAATTGATCGTGAAACGCCCGTCGTCGTCCGAGACGGTCTCGACCGGCGTGGCGAGTGATTCCACCGTGCCATCCGGCTGGAAGCGGGGGGGAACCGCTGCCACCACCGCGCCTGCGACCGGGTCCCGGGTGCCCTCGAGAAACACCCGCCCTTGTATGACACCCCGATCCTGCGCGAACCCCTCCTGTACACCGATCAAGAAGACCGCGGCGGGAACCAGGACGCAACGGAGCAGACGGGACAGGCTCATGGCAACCTCTAGGAAGACGCAGTTGGTCGATCGAACGCGTAGCACACAGGAGAGTATCTTCGAACGGGGCCGCGGACAGGTGCTAATGTTGCCTATCGTCTGAGACCCCGACACGCTGAACCGGCCATCACCGTCAGAACGTCGCGAGCCCCATGAACGGCGTGGCCGTGCCGTTGGGGATCTGCATCATCGTCCAGGAGACCATGAACTCCCACCGTTGCAACCGGGCCGCGACCTCGGCGACCTCTAGGTAGTAGCCGTTGTCGATCGTCGGCGTCCCCCACATAGGTATCAACATGTCGTGAATCGGACGGTTGTGCTGGGCCACCCCGGACGGCTGGGCATCGGCCACCGCGTCGCCGCCGAGAATCGCGATGTCCCGCTCCTTCAGCCATGGCAATATCGACGCATGCAGGCCGGCGGTCTCGCCGCCGTAATTCCACGGGCCTTCCGCCTCGCGCCGCGCCCACCGACCGGTCCGGAGGAACACCGCATCGCCACTGCCGATGGTGATTCCCGAGAACTCTTCCCACGCCTCGAGATCCTCCACATACAGTGCCTGACTCTTCTCGAGGTACGGCACCCCCTTGAGCAACGGCATGTCGATGAGGACGCCACGCGTCACGTAGCCCGGACCCATCTTGTCGATCGACGCCCCGCCCATGCACCCTTGGCCGGTGTACATCATTGGACGCCCGCCATAGATCCGTTGGGGTCTCTCCGTGTAGCCTTCGTCCTTCACGGGGTAGTGGCAGAGCGCGTCGATATGGCTGTTCCCGCCGTCGTGGGTCGCGAAGCTGATCGCATCGAGGGCGGCGCCACGGATCTCGGTGGCCTCAGGGTCTTGCCCGGGTATCCAATGCTGGTTGAGGACCCGCATGTTCGATGTGTCCGGCATCGGCTCGTCCAGGTTGACCGGGTCCGGGAAGTGATAGAGGCGGACCGAGATGCCCTCCGTCACCAGCGCCACGGCCGCCTTCGTCTTCTCCGGCGTGATCAGATTCAACGTGCCGCGGTCGTCGTCCGGGCCCCAGCGGCCCCAGTTCTTCTGCTCTTCGAACCACTCGAGCATCTGCTCATGGGTCACCAAGCGCTCGGGCAGCTGCGTCGTGGGGTCTGGCTGGGGCCGACTCCGTTGCTGTGCCGCCGTGACGGAGCTTTCCGGGCCGATGTATCCACTGACGCCGAGCGCCAGCACGCTTGCACCCGCCAGAACAACGTCACGCCTTATCAGGATGGCCATACTTGTCATAGTTGCCTCACTCATCCACCCGCAGAACTACCGCCCCTTAATACCGCCTATCGTCTCCCACGTCCAGGCATGGCGCCCATTCCCTTCTAGATTTGTTCGGACCTTCAAGGACGGCACCAACTGGCTATTTGTCCATCGAGAATGCTCTGTCGAGGACTTTTGTTGGCCGCCGTGTCGTTTCTTGTTCGACTGGAACCGGCCCCGTTACAAGCGCATGGGGTGGAGAACTTGTCGGCTTTGACGGGGAGTGATTGACAGCGGGCGTTGACTTGGAGGACGAGCGCATCGTCATCGGGGCGCAGAAGATCTTCGATGGTATCGAGAACCGGATGAGCCTGATTCATCGGATATCCGACCAGGCCACCGGCCGGGAACACGTCTACGGATACGAAGGTACATATCGCGTTAACCCGAAACTGCTCGAGGCCCTGAAGATCGCCGCCACCTGCCGGTTGTTGGAGTCGTCAGCGGCCCGCTCGACCGCCGTTGACCGGCTCCGCCGGTCGCTGCGCCCCCGCATTGCTCCCCCTGCCCGCCAGCGGTAGGATCGGCTGGGGCGCCGCGGGCTCGCGTGAGCTGTAACCCTCCGCATTGAACCTCTGCCAGGCTCGCTTGCGGTACTGCGGTGGCCGGAGTGAGCCGGAAGGAGATGACGCGAATGACTCGAATGTGGCGACTCGTGCTTGTGTGTCTGGTCTTTGTGCTGCTGGTTGACGGGAGCACAGCGTTCGCGCAGACGTCGACATCCGACTGGGATCCGGTCACGGCCGACCGGTTACTCAGCCCGGAAGACGGCGACTGGATGAGCTACCGACGGACGTACGACGTCACCGGGTTCAGCCCACTCGATCAGATCGATCGAGCGAACGTGGATGAGCTCAGGCTCGTCTGGGCCCATTCGATGGGTGACGGCAGCCGGTGGGTGCCGACGCCGGTCGTGGCCAACGGGCTAATGTTCGTCGCGGAAAGCGATCGGATCACCGCCTTCGAGGTCACATCCGGCGACGTCGCCT
>CAUZJF010000244.1:0-4246 GCA_963579975.1 Dehalococcoidia bacterium | reverse complement strand
GAAAACGAGCGTTTCGGTAGGGCAAGCGTTGACGCAGGCCGGGTTCAATGCCCGGTCGCCGTCGTCTACTTCGCGGCCCTCTTTCGCAGCGTCCCGGGTGGAACGCCGGATACGCTGGATGCAGAACGTGCACTTCTCCATAATTCCCCGGCTGCGTACCGTAACGTCGGGGTTGAGCTGGTTCTCCAGGCTCTCCGGCCACTCGGGCTCCCAGAAGTTGAAGTACCGGACGATGTAGGGGCAGTTGTTCGAGCACAACCTGGAGCCTATGCACCGGTTGTAGACCTGAACGTTCAGGCCTTCATCATTGTGGTAGGTCGCGAAGACCGGACACACTGGCTCGCACGGGGCGTTGTCGCAGTGCTGGCACATTATTGGAATGAACCGCGCTTTGACGTTGGGGAACTCGCCCTCCCAGTAGCGCTCGATGCGGATCCACTCGATGGCCCGTCGCTCGTTGAAGTGCGACTCCTCGTTTATTGGAATGTTGTTCTCCGATTGGCACGCGACGACGCAGGCCTGACAGCCGATGCACTTGTCGACGTCGATTACCATGCCCCACTTTTCGCCTGCCATATGCGACCCCTCTCTCGGATCCGCCGTCGTCCAGACCTGCCGTGGCAGGTTGGCCGGCTTTAGCTGTCTTCAGAAGTGAGCTTGATTATCTTCTCTTCTTCGTCCACGGCCAGATCGGGGGCCGTGTTTTCGAACTTGGGCAGCCTCACCCACTTACCCGTCTTCTCGATGTTCACGCGGGTGGCGGCCCACGCCAACGCGCCGGTGTCCTTGTCGACAAGGTCCGGGGACAGAAGGTCGAATACGTTGGACCCGCGGTCTTTGGCGAACCGGCCGCCGGCACGATGGCCCTGTCCGAATGGTATCGAAACTACCGTCGGCGCAGTTCCCGGATGCGGGTACGCCAGCGCCTCTATGATGCCTCGTTGGGAAGTCACCTTTACGACTTCGCCCTCGCGGATGCCCATTTCCTCGGCGATCTTTGGGTTGATCTCGACCCATGTCTGCCAGGTCGCCGTCGTGATCGGGTCGGGTGTTGCCTGGAGCCACGGTAGATTCGCTCCGCGCCCGTCGGTCAAGGACGAGGACGGGAAGGGCACCAGGTGGAAAGGGAACACCTCTTTGGAGCCTACGAAGGCTGGGCGGTCCTTGACGCCGATGAGCTGTCGCCCCCTGGGAGGCGTATCTTCGAACGTGGTTTCGGAGTCCCACCACCCGCCGCGTTGGAGCAGAGCGTTCCAGTAAGCCTGGAAGGTGGCGCCGGCGGCCGGTTTGACCGAGCCTTTACCGGATTCGAACAGTTTTCGGGCCCCATCCTGAAGGATTTCCTGGAATGTTTGACCGGGCAGGGCGAGGTCGAACTCGAACTCTTCGTCTAGCGTGAGCACCTCGCCGAGCTTTAGCAGAACGTCTGCAAAGCCGACGGTGCCCAGATGGGCGCCTCTCGATTCGAAGAACGGCCGGACGACAGGCTGCTGAAATCCCAGGACCTGGTAGCCGGGTCCTGGGTCAGGAACGTCGGTGCCCCAATCCTCGAGGGGATGGTTCTCGGGAAGTACCAGATCGGCCATTGACGTTGTGTCGTCCATCCGGCCGGAGAAGCTGACAACGGTGGAGACGCGGCCGATGGCGTCGCGGAGCGCGGTTGTCTGCCCCAGCGAGTACATCGGGTCGGCGCCCCGCACCATAAGCAGCTCGACTCGGCCGCTGTTGATGTCCGACACCAGGTTCTTCATGTCGGAGAACGAAGCTGCGCCTGCCGCGGTAGGGATGTCGTCAAGGGGCGGTGCCGGATTGAAGACGACGCCACCCTGCCGGCCGACGCTGTTGACCAGGTGATTCAGCGAGAAGATAGAGACGAGGTTGGACAGTCCGTTGGTGTGTGCGGCGGCCGAGCCCCCACCGATAGCCAGGCTCGGGCCGTTCCGAGCGAACTCCCTGGCTATGTCCCGCATGCGGCGGGCATATTCGCCGGTGTCGATCTGTATCGAGGGGCGTCCCGGCTCCGGCAGCGAGTTTCCCTCGCCGACCAGTTCACCGACGATAGCCTCGGGGGCGAATTCGTCCAGGTCGATCTCGCCGAGTCCGGTGAGTGTGTCGACGGCTGCTGCGTTGTCTACGAGGCTTTCGGACACGATGACGTGGGCGATGCCCAGAGCGAACAGCCCCTCCAGTCCCGGCTGGACATACATCCATCGGTCGGCGTTGGCTGCTGTCATAGAGAAGCGTGGTCCAACGTGGACCATGTGGCCTCGGGGCCGGTTTCCCTGCCGGAACTGTCCGTACCCGCGAGCGTACCGCACCGGCGAGACCCACGTGTCCAGGAAGTCCGCCCCAAAGGAGAGGATATAGTTGGTGTTCTCGATGTCGAAATCGGGCATCAAGTCCTGACGGAAAACTCGTTTCACGGCGGCGCGCAGAGTGGTCCGCTCCAGCGGCTCGTAGGCTAAGTGGCGTCCCCCAAGCGTGGAGACGAACCGGTCTACCACCATGCCTAGGTGACCGCCGACGGGGTCGGTGACCATCGCTATGCCGGATGGGTTCTTGACCTTCTTTATCTGATCGGCGAGGCGCGCTACGGCGTCGGTCCAGCTTATCTCTTCCCAGCGTCCCTCACCGCGCTCGCCGATTCGGAGCATCGGCCCGCTGATCCGGTCCGGGTCGTAGAGGCCCTGAAGGGCGGCCTCACACCGGGCGCTGTGTTTGCCACGATTGATCGGGTAGTCGACGTTCCCCTCGACCTTCTTCGCGCGTCCTTCCACCACCCGTATCACGACGCCTTCGCTGGTCGGGCACTGGCGACAGAGGGTCGCGTACCAATTGTCGAGGCCTGTAACCATGTCCTCGGGCATCTCGAGCGGCGACTGGACGATAAGCTCGTCCTCGGGGACGCCGCAGGCCTGGAACAGCACGGCTCCGGCGGCCGATCCACCCATCAACGTAAGGAATTGTCGTCTGGTTACTTCCATTGGCACAGCTCTAGTAGTGGCACGTAGTGCAGTCGGTGCGGGCGTACAGTCTGTCTGGCTCTCCGTCTACCCCTTCATCCACGAAGCTGTTGGCCCTGTGGCAGTCCACGCAATCACCCATCTTGAGGGCTCGCACCTGATTCACCTTGATCATGGAACCCACGTCGCCGTGACAGATAACGCAGGTATCTGCGGGCAGCACCGAGAGGCTGTCGCCGATCTTGGCCCCCGGTTGTATCCGGCCCGCTTCGTCAAGTCTTATATGGGACGGGTCGGTCACCTCGGCCACGACGGTCTTATCGCCCGAGAAGAAGTTTACATGCGCTTCGTGGACGAAATGTACAAAGTCAGGGACCCTGTGCACGCGCACCCAGTCGATGGGGATGCTATCGGCGTGATACTGCCGCAGCTTCTCGACCTCTACGAGGCCATCGCCCACGCTCCTGTGACATGTCATACAAAACCCGACGGCCGGGACCGAAGCTGCCGCGGCGACCGTTACAGTGCGGTGGCAGAACGTACAGTCGATGCCATAATCCTGAACGTGTACTGTGTGTGGGAACGCGATCGGTTGGTCTGGTCCTTCGTTAAAACCGAAAATCTCGAAGGCCCCCAGAGGCATGCCGAGCCACGCGGACATCTGGAAGGCCAGTACCGCCAGCCCGACGACGGTCCCAGCCAGCCCTCCGAGACCGAGGATTGAAAATACAAGGACCTGTTTCCTGGTAGGCTTCTTTAGTTGGAAGTCCCCTTGGAGCAATGCCTACCAGCCTAGCAGCGAATTCCGTGGGTCCGGTTGGTTGAACGTGACGCTGATAGCCACGAGCAGTTGGCCATCTGGGTGAGCGGTAGAAACGGGACTGGCACTAGATCCAATAGTCCGGCCAGAAGGTGTCTAGTACGTCCGCCAACCCGATCACCTGAATAAGTACGAAAACAACCGCGATCGCCGCGACGGCAGCGATCGCGTAGAACGCGGGCCTGGTCTTTTGTATACCGCTCGGCAAATGGGAGGTCGCCACCAGCGATGGAATGAAGATGTGGCCAATCAGCACGTTGGTGGCCATGAAAACGACCAACCCCACCATCAGCCAGATCCGGTACAGCAGACTGCCGATATCAGACCACTGAGTGTTGGCCAGCGGAGCGGGGTCCATTCGTTCCTTTCCGGGAGCGGAGAGGCGCCGAAGTCCACCCCTCCAAAAACTTGGTGAAAACTATCACAGCCTCTAGTTAGTGTCAAGCTATTCCGGGGCTCACCG
>CAUZJF010000243.1:0-4251 GCA_963579975.1 Dehalococcoidia bacterium | reverse complement strand
GATGAAGGTCGACTGGACCGCCGTCTTTCCAATCGCGGTCGCCCTCGTCGTAGCGGCGTTGGTCGCGTGCTCCTCCGGCGGGGACTCCCCAACGACGGCCCCTGCTGAACAGCCGACATCCCCTTCACTGACTCCGACCGCCGAGCGGAGCTCGATTAACGTCCCCGAAGACGCCAAGAACGCCGCGCTGGGCAATGCGGTGAAGTTGAACGTGGGAGAGGTCGCTTACTACGAGTCCGAGGGTCTGGAGATGCGGTTCAGCGCCGTGATCGAGGACTCGCGGTGCCCCGTTTCCGCCCAGTGCATTCAGGCGGGGCGGGCGAGGGTATCGATACAGCTCAAGACCGTGACCGGCGATCACGCTGTGATCAGTCTTGAGATCGACCCCTTAGACGATCTACGGGCCACGAAGGTGCTCGGCGTACACACCCTGACTTTCCTGGAGCTCGAGCCTTATCCGGGGCTTGAGACGAGGGATCCAGACTACGAGGCGACTCTGCTCGTAGGCCGTGTACCGACCGAATAGCCGAGGTCCGAACCTCCAGAGCTATGGACCCTGGCCTTAGGCGGGGTGCATTTCCTGCCAGATAGTCACGAAGGCTGGAGACCTTGGTTCCAGGTTAAAGGCAGAGACGTACGACAGGCGAATCAGCAGGAAGAGGCCGACAGCAGCGTTGCCCGCAGTTCGACGAGCTGACCCAGCATATCGGGGTTGGTCAGGATAACGATGGCCTCTTCCCCGAGGTCGTCCGGAACACCGTCTTCAGACTGAGCGCGCACTCTCGGAACTGCCCCATACTTGCCTCCACCGAAGGGTGACTGCCTTCCGGCGGCGGTCATGTATTTGGCGATCCAACTTTTCGGTGTGGTGGTGTCGGCCGGCGCCATATCCTCGAACACTTTTTGGATGTTCTGTCTTGCCTGGTCGACGGTGTACCGCCAATTGGTGATGTCTAACCCGCATCCCCGCACGGCTGCTTGAGCCCAGGGAATCTTGAATGCGCGGGCGAAATGGTCAGCCCTGGGACTCCTGACGTACTGCAAAGGCCTCGAGCCTCAGCGAGTCCTCCACCTCAATTGCTTCCAAGATGTCGGGGAGGGCCGTGTCCTCGCCTCTCGGGTCCCAGCGGAGCAGGGAATGGTACCAAGTGACCAGATTGTCGAAGGAAGCACTCGCCTGCGCCGAGATTTCGAGCCCGATGCTCAGCCGCTCGGTTTCGGGGAGCTCGCCCGATACCCGGCCGCTCAGGATCTTGGCGATCGTATAGTAGTGGCCGATTCCGACCTCGAGGTAGGTGTCGAGAAACTCCTTGTTCCTCGTAGCCACGCCCGACTCTTCATCCAATCCTTCGCCCTTCGGAGTATTAGCCATAGTGTGGGTATCTGTAGTCGCGTAGTTATAGCTAGCGGACAGGGCTGGTGACAACTAACGCACATCCCCTGGGCTCGCCAATTCCCAGGCTAAGCGTCCAGAGGTCGGTCAAGGGCCGGCATGTAGAGCTCGCGCTTCTGTGGGTCGGAGTACCCGTCGATACTCGTGGGAGCCAGTCCTGGACTCTCGAGCGTCGCACGTACGATGCTCTTGTTGAAGGCGCTGACCGTCTCCGAGCCAAGGTACTCGCTGACGGGCATCCACCTGCACTCCTCAATCTCTTCGACCTGGATCGTGATTTCGTTCGTGAGCGGTTCCAGCCTGCAAGCGAAGTAGATGTCGGACTTCGCGTGGCGGTAGCCGTGCTGGCTACGGAAGGATGCCACGGACCTGAAGCGCGTTCGAATACCGGTCTCCTCAAACACTTCACGTACGACGCCGTCGGTCAGGTGCTCACCGGCCTCCACGAGCCCCCCCGGCAGCTTGAAGGAACGCTGTCCGGCGCCAAGCCGTCGCTCGCGAACGACCAGCAGCTCCTGGGCGTTGTTAACAACTACGCCACCGGCACCGATATAGTGGGAGGCGAAAGGTGGGATAGTCGTGTCTTCTACCAGGCGTCGGACCAGCATCAGGTACCCGTCGCCCGTGTGATGGAACGTGAACCCCGAGTCGACCGCAATTGGAATAAGTGAGGCCTTCCCCTCGGGCACCTCGAGCCAAACGAGCGTGTATCCTTCGTTGGTCCAGCTGTCTATCGAGTAGGCGAGCCGTGGACGGAAGTCGTCCGGATTTGCAGGGAGGGCGTCCGGGGCCGTCACTACGCCTCTGAATGGATTCGGACTGAACTCGAGTGCTTCCACGGTCACCCTGACGGCAGGGGTAGGACCTTCGACTGCGACAGCATCATGCGACTGCCGTCGGTTCGAGGAGCCCGACGTCCTGGAAAATCTGGCGGAGCTGCGACCGCTGGTCGTCGGTGAACGGCAACAGGGGAGGCCGCGTGTACCCGCCGGGCTTACCCAGGAGGTTCATCGACTCTTTGATCGCGACGTATCCACTGCCAACCTTGAAGAGGTCGTATATCCGGACCATCTTCTCGTGGAGTTCCCGGGCGCCCGCGATGTCGCCGGCGGCGGCCTTCTCGAAAAGCTCGACGGCCATCCGGCCGACTATCTGGGGCACCATGGCGACGGCGCCAACCGCGCCCACGGCGACTCCTGGGAGCAGAAGGTCCTCCAGCCCCACGAAGATCTTAAGCTCACCGCAGTAGCGGACGAGGCCGTCAAGCTGCTGCATGTCGCGAGAGCTGTCCTTGATGGCGACGACGTTTTCGAGGTCCATTAGCTGTTCCACGACAGGAGGTGTCAGGTTCTCTCGCACCGCCATCGGGCTGTTGTAAAGCATGATAGGTAGGTCGCCTTCGCCGGATACGCGGCGGTAGAACTCCATCAGCTCGCGGTCGTCTACCCACGTGTAGATGGGCGGAAGGACCATGACTCCGGCGCAGCCGACGGTGGCAGCGTGCCGGGTCAGGTCGACGACGTCCTCGGTTCGTGTGGCCGACGAGCCTCCAAGCACGGGTACGCGCCCTGCGGCCTGGTCGACCGCGATAGCGAACACGCGCTTTCGCTCGTCGGGGGTCATGTGGATGAACTCGCCGGTGCTACCCGCCGAAATCACGCCGTGGCAGCCTGCCTCGATGACCTGGTCGACGACTTGGCGGTACGCCGGTTCGTCGATTGCTCCATCTCGTGTGAAAGGGGTGATGATGACGGCGAATGAGCCGTGCCAGGAGATTTGAATTCTAGCCAAGGAAGCCCTCCACGCGTAGCCATCGGGCAGTATAGCCGCCGCGCTGTCCCAGCGTCAAAGCCATCCCCTCGGTGTACAATCGTCGGCGTGCGAATCGAAGGAGCCTTACATGCCTACAATCGCCGAACGCTATACGCAGAAGTTCCGCAAGTCCGCTGAAATCTCGGAGCAGGGGCACGACGTCGTTTCGGGCGGGGCACATCTGACCAGGCCCGTCTCGCCGCATCCGGTCTTTGTCGACGAGGCTCGTGGAGCGCTCAAGTGGGACGCCGACGGCAACGAGATCGTAGACTACATGATGGGCTTTGGCGCGCTGCTTCTGGGCAACGCTCACCCGGCGGTTACGAAGGCTATCGCTGAACGGCTCGGCCAGGGTACTCATATGGGAACGCCATCGCAGCTCGAGCTTCGGTGGGCTCGTCTCGTCCAGGAGATTGTCCCCAGTGCCGAACGTGTCCGCTTCACGAGCTCTGGCACCGAGTCGACGCTTCTCGCGTTGAGACTTGCCCGTGGCTACACGGGCAAGTCGAAGATCATCAAGTTTCGCGAGCATTTTCACGGCTGGCACGACTATTTGTCGCCCGGATCGGGTATAAATACGCAGGTCGGCATCCCGGAGGAGACCCTTTCGACCGTGGCGGTCGTCGAACCCAGTATCGATGCGGTGGAGAGGTACCTTTCGCAGGACGACGACGTTGCCGCCGTAATCGTCGAGCCGACGGGCGGGCACTGGGGGCAGTTTCCGCTACCCAATCCCGAGTTTCTCGAGGCGCTGCGCGACCTGACACAGCGCCATGGCGTGATGATGATCATGGACGAGGTGATCTGCGGGTTCAGGGTCTCGCGAGGCGGTGCCCAAGAGCGGTTCGGCGTCACGCCCGACCTGACCACCATGGCGAAGATCGTGGCGGGCGGCCTGCCTGGAGGCGCCATCGGCGGGAGGGCCGAAATCATGGAATTGCTGGCCTCGCCGGACTCCTCGAAGCGAATCACCCACCCGGGTACGTTCAACGCCAACCCAACATCGGCTTCGGCAGGCATCGCGGCTCTCCAACTGATCAAGGACG
>CAUZJF010000242.1:0-4263 GCA_963579975.1 Dehalococcoidia bacterium | reverse complement strand
GACAACCTTGCTTGACACCCTTTTTGGCCTGGTGCCTCCCGTGTCGGGCTCGGTGTATCTGGGCCATGGCGTGGACGTAGGCTACCACCGTCAACAGAGCGAGGATCTGCCGGAGGGCTCAAGCGTCATGGACGCACTTCTCGAGGCCCGTAACGCGAGGATCGGCGATGCTCGTGCCTACCTGGCACGGTTTCTGTTTCAGGGGGACGACGTCTTCCAAGAGGTGTCGTCTCTGAGCGGTGGCGAGCGTACGCGCCTCGCGCTGGCGCGTACGCTGATCGCCGAGCCCAATATGCTGGCGCTCGACGAGCCGACGACCCACCTGGACATCCCCGCCCGAGAGTCACTTGAGGAGGCCCTGAAGGCCTATGAAGGCACCCTTCTCTTCGTCTCCCACGACCGCCACCTGATCTCCCTGCTGGCAGACCGGCTGTGGATAGTAGAGGAGGGCTCGTTGACCGTGTTCGACGGTACCTTCGAGGAGTGGCCGCGACTGACCGAGGATGCGTCCGGACCGTCTATCGCCGCGGCTACGTCACGGAAGAGACCGGTCGCCAAACGCTCCTCCCGAGTGAAGGTACGCGAAAAACCCCCTCGCCCGGCGGGGCCCGACCTCGAGCACGTGATCTCCGACCTAGAGTCGCGTTTGACCGAGATCGAGTGTCAGCTCGGGGCGGCTTCGGAGCGCGAGGATGTTGCTGAGATAGCTCGTCTCGGCGAGGAGTACGATCGTCTCCAGGCTCGGCTCGTCCAGGCGCTGGCCGAATGGAGTGGCTGAGAGTAGATAATGGTGCCGCACGCAAGCCGAACGGTAATGGCTGATAGCTGAACGCTTTCCTACGCTCCGTAGCGCTTCTTCGCCTCCTCGTAGGCTTCGGGCGTGTTGACGTCCAGTCGAACCATCGGGTCGGCTAGCACGAGGCGCGTCACCTCACCGGCGTGAGCCTCGAACACCGCCCGGACGCCCTGAGTCTCCTCTGAGACGGCCTCCAGTTCGCGCTTCAGCGACGCCGCAAATACCAGTGGATGGCCTCCTCGTCCGCGATGCCTGGGCGATGTGATCAGGCTGTTGCCGTCGCGGTGGGCCCGGATCACGGTGGAGACGATCGTCGAGGTCCGAGGCTGGTCGATGGCCAGGAGCAGAAATCCCTCGGCTCCCTGATCCGCGGCGCGAACGCCCGCCTTTATGGACGTCGTCTTGCCGAGAGCGTAGTCCGTGTTGACCTCGTACCGTACGGAGTGCCCGGTGACGTAGCCCGTCAGGTCTTCCGCCCGGTGGCCCAGAACGACGACCACCTCCGACGCGCCTCCGTCGATCAGCGACCTCGTCTGGTATTCCAAGAGGGTGACGTCGTGCCAATGCAACAGGGGTTTGGGCCGGCCCATGCGCGTGGACTCGCCGGCTGCTAACAGGATCGCCGAAATGCCGGACAAGGCTCTACCACGGAGACCGGGGAAGGCGCGTAGATTGGGGAGTGATATCCAAGAAGAAAACCCCTGGCTTCAGTCCGGGGGCCTGGTTTCCGATCATTCGCTGGCATCAGCCGAACAATTCCGCTAGTCGGCGACAGGTACCGCTTCGGCCATCTTGTCCCGGATTCGGTCGATCCTCCAGTCCTCCAGCTTCATGGGCTGCCCTGTGCCTCCCAGCCGGAACATGAGGACCTCGGCAATGATGCTGACCGCGATCTCCTCCGGCGTCCTGGCACGGATGTCGAGGCCGATGGGCGAACGTACCTCTCTGATGCGGTCCATCGGAAGCCCGCTGCGCATGAGGTCCTCGTAGATGAGGATAGTCTTGCGCCTGCTTCCCATCAGGCCAACGTATTTGGCAGAAGTCCTGGCCGCCGCTTCCAGCGCGACGTTGTCGAAGCGGTGGCCTCGGGTGGCTACGACGATGAAGGTGTTGGCGTTGATCGGGAGAGTGGGCAGCGCCTCCTCCACCTTGAGTGCCACGACCATGTCGGCCTCTGGGAAGCGTTCCCTGTTGGCGAACTCCTCCCGGTCGTCGGTGATGAACAACCGGAACCCGAGTGTCTTGGCTAGCGGCGCAATGGCCTTGGAGACGTGGCCGCCACCGCATATGACGAGTTGAGGCGGAGTCGTGTAGGCCTCGACGAAGTACTCAGCGCCGCCTTCGGCGACGACGTACTCGTTTTGTCCGTGGACCATCAGGTTGCCGGCTCGCTCGATCGCGTCGGCGTCAAGGCGGGGGTCGCCAAGGGAGCCCTCGGTTGTGCCATCTTCGCGGATGAAGAGCTTGGCTCCTGTGGTAGCGTGGCCAGCTCCGCGGATGAGGCTGGCGAGCGCCACGGCCGGGCCGCCCTCATAAGCACTGTCGATCTCCCGTGCGGTGGACAGGTAGTCTCCTGCCTCGTAGACCGGGTCGATCAGGAAGTACATCGTGCCGCCGCACACGAGGCCGTCCTCGGCGGCAAGGGCTTCATTGAGTTGGTATTCCCGGTGCTCGGCGGCCCCGCCACGCTTCATAAGCTGCTTGGCGGCGAACCAGATATCGCCCTCGACACAACCTCCGCCGAGCGTGCCGACACCGCTCCCATCCTCACGGACCAGCAGCTTGGCGCCAGGCTTCTGCGGCGTGGACCCCTTGGTCCGCACGACGGTCGCTACGACGATTGAGCCGTCCTTCTCCAGCAGGTTTGTAGCTTCGTGGAAGACTTCACGCATGACTGACCATCGTTTGCGGGTCTGTACAGGCCGTAACCACCATCTACAGCTTATCAGTTGGGGACGACCAGTTCAAACGAGACGGCCGGGGGTCTGAACCGAGGCTGCCTACAGCTTGAGCAGGCGCTCGAGACGCCGCCGGCCTCGACAGGGTCCGACTACGGCCATGTTCAGCCGGTCGCCGACCAGAAGGTCGTTGGCGACCTTGCGAACGTCGTCGGGACTCACGGCGTTTACGCTGCTTATCACCTCATCGAGGCCGTCAATGTCTCCCAGCAGCAGTTCCTGGTTGCCCATCCAGTTGGCGAGGGTCCAGTTGTCCTCCATCCGCAAGAGCAACCTGCCGGCGACCAGCCGCTTGGCCTTGTCCAGCTCCTCTTCCGGGACTCCGTCCCGCAGCTTGCTCAGCTCCTCCATGATGGCCTGAACGGCGTCGTAGATCCGTTTAGGGTCCACACCAGCAGATACGACGAAGGAGCCGGAGTCCAGGAAGTGGGCAACCTCGCTGTGGACGTCGTAGGCGAGCCCCCGAGTTTCACGGAGCTCGATGAACAGCCGGCTGCTCATTCCCTCGCCCAGGATCACACTGAGCAGGTTCAACGCGTACCTGTCGGGGTGTCGGATGGACAGGCCGGGGACCGCGATGGACAGGTGCGTCTGTTCGCTGCTCCGGTATTCCACCCGCACCTGGGACTTCTGGTTCTGATGCGTAACGGGCGCCCACGTCGCCGGAGTTCCCTCCGGCCACTGTCCACCGAGCGACGCCACCTGGTCGACGATCACGTCGTGGGTTACCGCGCCAGCGACGCTTACGACGATGTTGCCGGGTGTGTAGCTACCTGCCATGTACTCGAGCATTGCGTCACCGGTGATGCTGGAGATGGACTCTTTGGTGCCGCCGATGTCACGCCCCAGCGGGTGGTCAGGCCAGAGCATCTCGTCGATGAGAGCGTCGACCTTGTAGTTCGGATAGTCGTTGATCATGTTGAGCTCTTCGGCCACGACCAAACGCTCGTTCGCCACGGCTTCTGGGTCGTAGAGTGGCTCGCGGAGCATGTCGAACAGCAGGTCCAGGCTCTCGCTCACGTGGAACTCGGGGACCTTGCACCAGTAGAGGGTGAGCTCCTGCTCGGTCGAGGCGTTCAAGACCCCGCCAACACCTTCGATGACCCCGCTTATCTCTCCCGGTGTCGGCCTTCGGCGCGTGCCCTTGAAGACCATGTGCTCGATGAAGTGAGATATCCCGGACTGGACATCCGACTCGTATCTGGACCCCACGCCGATGAAGACGCCGATACTTGCGGACCGGGCGTGCGGGACCTCGCTGGTGACGACCCGGAGCCCGTTATCGAGGACGGACTTCCGGAATTCGGCCTTCAGGGGGTTGGTTGAGGTGTTCACGTAATGATTCTAGGGTTACGCATGCTTCACCGTCAACGAGACCGACACAGACTCACGTGCGTATCTCGATACCGGCCCGCTCTTCTTGTAGGCGAATGACCGCGCTCGACTCGAGCGTGCCCCAGCCTCTGGCCTGCGCCTCGATATACCGCTGCTGAACGAGGTTGGACAGCT
>CAUZJF010000241.1:0-4270 GCA_963579975.1 Dehalococcoidia bacterium | reverse complement strand
GGCGGCATGCCGCCATCAAGACGGTGATACTCGTCAGCCACGTCATCCTTGACACTATCTTGGGCCGTACGTAGAGTAGACTGCGGCTTCTGCCGTGAGGGCCCTTAATGATCGAAGTCGATATCGACTCTAATCTACTGTCTCTGGACCTCGTATACACATGGGTTATCAGCTGGCACGGCTTCTTCAGCTTTATCGCCGTGTCGGTCGCGATCTACCTACTCGGCCGGTGGGCCCCGCTGGCAGGAAAGACACCTCAGGGCGAGGCCCTCATCACTTCCGACGACATCTACTCGACGGCTATCTGGGTGATAATAGGTGGGGTCATCGGCGCCCGCTTTGTCCACGTTGTCGACAATTGGGGCGACATCTACAGTCAGAACCCGGCACAGGTTTTCGCTATCTACAGTGGGGGAATCGGCCTGTGGGGCGGGATTATCGGCGGGTTCGCGGGCGGCGCCGCCTACTCCCTGTTCGCCAAGCTACCGGTTGGGGTTATCGCGGACCTGACGGCGCCGATCTTGCCATTCGGCCAGTCGATCGGAAGGCTCGGGGACATCGTGAACGGCGAGCACTGCGCGAAGGCGGCAGACCTTTTCTTCGGTATGCAGTGGGTCAACGAGACGTCTCCAGCGCGGCTCTGCTCCAACGGCATCGTGAACTACGCTCAGCCGGTCATCATCTACGAGATGCTATGGAACACCTTGTCGCTCGTCATCCTGTGGCGTCTGCGCGGGCGGTTGCAGCCCGACGGGATGCTCTTCGTCCTGTACGCGGCACTCTACGCAGTCGGCCGTTTTGGGATCAGCTTCCTCCGAGAGGACCGGATATGGAGCCTTGGGATGCAAGAAGCGCACTTCATCGCCCTGGCGGTGCTGGCCGTGACGGTACCGATACTGGCCGTCAAAGCACGGTTCGCCTTGCCCGTCTGGGCCGGCGACCCCGATGCTGGCCCGGTCCGCGAAGGGCGAACCCGCGCCGAGCGGAGGCGCAGGAGCCGGTAGCGAATACGCCGTTTCCTCGTCGTGGGGGAAGGTCAGGTTGAGGGGAACTGCCGACGGGAGGCCATCACCTCGGAGTAGCTTCCGGCTACCGCACCCGGAAGTCCAACACCTCTAGCTGCAGCCGAGGCTGCCCGCCCCAGTCGTTGCAGCTGGCTTTGTACACCAGATCCACGCGGTCGCCCGAGTTCGGCATCTTGTCACCCTGCCTGAACGCGATCGCGTTCCACTGCCTGCCGCCGTGCGACACCGTCATCTTGAGATGCCTGCCTTCGGCGCCTACCTGTCGAGATTCCCGAACTCTTGCGTTGCGCGTCAGGAAAACGGGCGTAGGGTTCGCCTCCCCAAACGGCTGCATCGACTGGATGAAGTCGAAGTTGCTATCGAGCAGGACCGGGGAGATCTCGCAATCGATGTCGACGGACGGCATCATCGTCACGCCGTCGAGTTTCTCTCGAGCTTCAGCCACCAGTTCGGCCGTGAGTCTAGGCAGGTCCTTGGAAGGAAGGCTGAACCCGGCGGCCCGCGGGTGGCCTCCGAACCGCAGCAGCAGGTCCCGGCTACGCCGGATCGCGTCGACGATGTTGAACTCGGGAACGCTGCGGGCGCTGCCCCGGCTGACCTCGGCGCCTATCGAGACGGCGACGGCGGGGCGGTGGTAGAGTTCCGAGAGCTGGCTAGCGATAAGGCCCAGGATACCGGGCTGCCACTCGGGGTGGGATACCAGCATGAGCGCATCGGGACCGCCTTCCTCCAACACCTGTTCAAGAGCCCCGGCGACCCCATCCGCCGTGAGTCGCCTCCGCTCCTCGTTCTGCATTTCCAGCTCATCGGCGATGGCCTCGGCCACTGCGGCGTCATCGGTGATCAGCAGCTCGAGGGTCCGCGATGGGTCGCCGATCCGTCCCGACGCGTTCAGACGGGGAATCAACCCGAACGACAGAGAATCGGTGTCGATACCTCCGGGCGAGAGACCTGCGCGGGCAATCAACGCCTTCAGTCCGGGGTGGCGGGTCTCGTTCAAGAAAGTGAGCCCTTGGGCCACGAGATAGCGGTTTTCGTCCGTTAGCGGGCCGACGTCGGCCACCGTCCCCAACGCCGCCAGCTCGTACAGGTGGTCTGGAACTGGGCGGCCAATCTCGGCGAACAGCGCCTCTGCCAGCTTGAATGCCAGACCCGCCCCGGTGAGGCTGTCATACGCGTAGCCGGAATCAGACCTGTGAGGGTTGACCACGGCGGTAGCGGCAGGTAGGGCCGGTGGAAGGCTGTGGTGATCGGTCACCACCGTATCGATGCCAATACTCGCCGCGAACTCGATCTCCTCGACCGAGGTCGACCCGCAGTCGACGGTGATGAGCACGGATACACCCTTGCCCCGGAGGGCCGAAACGGCGTCTTTGTTGAGTCCGTGTCCCTCCTTGACGCGATGGGGAATGTAAGGGACAGGCCTGCCTCCGAGCTCCCGGAGTGCCGCGACGACCAGTGCGGTGCCAGAGAGGCCATCGGTATCGAAGTCACCGAACACGCCGATGGGCTCCCCGGTGTCCAGAGCCCTCCGCAGACGCGAAACCGCGTCGCCCATGTCCGGAAGAGTCATCGGATCGTGCGATCGGCCCGACCCGGCGTTGAGGAACCGCAAGGAGTGTTCTCGACTGCGGACGCCGCGGTTGTACAGCAGGTGTGCCTGGAAGGATGGCAAGCCAAGCGTCTGGGCAAAGCCCGCCGGTGGGGTAGGGAGCTTTCTCCACTCCTTGGCGGGTGGGCGCCCGGTCTCAATGGGGGCGGCAGCGTCGACAGGGCTGGCCGCGGGCACGCCGGAACGGTCCGTTACTGTCACAATTGGTAGGGTGGAGCTAGGTCTTCGTCTGGTACGTCTTCCAGAGCCTTACTTACCCGGTTGACCCGCAGCCTCAGACTCTCAAGAAGCTCGTAACAGACTATAGGGATAGGAGCCTCGGTGACTGTCGCCACGAACCCCTTGCCGGCGAGTTCATCTTGAGGGGCATAGGTCTGTCGTTCCACCACGCCCGTCGCAGTCAGAAGTCTCATTCGACCATTCGGCACGGGAGCCAGGCTCAGTCGGGCGATCTCTTCGGCTGGCAGACCCACATGGGTCACCCCCGTGTCTACCAGGAATTCATACTCTCTGTCGTCTCCGTCACCCCACAGGGAAGCGGTAACTACTGTCCTGCCCAGGGAGCGGCCTCCTGCAGCTTTCTTCCGTCGGCCCCTTGCCGACTATGCCACATATTCCGTGAATACCAGACTGTTGTTGTGGCCACCGAACCCGAAGGTGTTACTCATGGCCGACTTGATTCGTCCACGTTTCGGCAGGTAGGGGGTGTAGTCGAGGTCGCAATCAGGGTCAGGCTCGTCGAGATTGATGGTCGGCGGCAGGACACCGTCGCTGATCGACATTATTGACACCGCCGCTTCGAGAGCTCCGCAGGCGCCGAGGAGGTGCCCGGTCATCGACTTGGTAGAGCTGATGGGGATCTTGTAGGCCTCGTCGCCGAAGACCGACTTCATCGCGGAGGTTTCCGCTCTGTCGTTCAGCGGAGTAGACGTGCCGTGTGCATTGATGTAGTCGATGTCGGCGGGGCCGAGCCCGGCGTCTTCCAGCGCGATCTTCATCGCCCTGGCACCGCCTACGCCGCCGGGCGCGGGCTGCGTGACGTGGTGTGCGTCGGCGGTGGAGCCGTAGCCCTTCATCTCGGCGATCGGTTCGGCTCCTCTGGCTTCCGCGGCTTCGAGGCTCTCCATGACGAGCACGGCGGCACCCTCACCGAGCACGAATCCGTCGCGTCCCGCGTCGAAGGGACGTGACGCCTTCTGGGGCTCGTCGTTCCGTTTCGAGAGGGCCTTGCAGGCGTTGAAGCCAGCCACCCCGATAGGGGAGATTGCTGCTTCCGCCCCACCGGCCAATACCACGTCGGCCGAGCGGTTACGTACCAAGTCGAAGGCCAGGCCGATGCCGTCGCCGCTGCTCGAGCACGCCGACACGGTGGCGAAATTGGGTCCCTTGGCGCCCAACAACATCGAGACCTGGCCCGAAGCCATGTCAGGAAGCATCATCGGCACCAGGAACGGGTTCACCCTTCGGGCGCCCCGATTACTGAGCACGCCAATCTGCTCTTCCAGTGTGATGAGGCCGCCGATACCGCTGGAAATAATTACCGCGACGCGCTCGGCGTTTGTACCGTTGATATTCAGGTCGGCGTGGTCGACCGCCTCAAGAGCGGCCCCGGCGGCGAGCTGCGCGAAGCGGT
>CAUZJF010000240.1:0-4276 GCA_963579975.1 Dehalococcoidia bacterium | reverse complement strand
GCTTTGGATGGAGTCCGACCGTATGGGTCACCTCGCCGGGGCAATCGACCAGGAAAAGCTCGACGAGCAGCGTGGTGTCGTCCAGAACGAAAAGCGTCAGCGCGAGAACCAGCCGTACGGACGAGTCTTCAACCGAATTTTCGAGAACGCGTATCCCACGGGTCACCCATACTCGTGGAGCGTAATCGGTGCGATGGAAGATCTGGACGCGGCCTCGCTCGAGGACGTGCACGAGTGGTTCGGCGCGTACTACGGTGCAGCGAACGCGGTCATTGTCCTCGCAGGCGACATCGATGGTGAGACGGCGCGGCAGAAGGTGGAACTGTACTTCGGTGACATCCCGGCCGGGCCGCCTGTCACGCGGCAGGATGTCTGGATCGCCCCGCGTGCTGGTTCCCGCAGGGTGAGCATCGAGGACCGGGTGCCGCAGGCCCAGGTCTACAAGGTTTGGAACGTGCCGGGGTGGGGCTCAGAGGAGGCGATAGAGCTGGGCCTGTTAGGCCGTGTGCTTGCCTCGGGGAAGAACTCGCGGCTCAACGAGCGGCTTGTCTACAACGAGCAGGTGGCGTCGCGCGTCAGCGCGAGGGTGCAGGAGCTCGAACTAGGAAGCCTCTTCACGATCACGGTGACGGCGATGCCCGGCCAGGATCTTCATGCTATCGAAGTCGCCTTGGACGAGGAGCTGGAGCGCCTGCTCTCAGAGGGCCCGACGGAGGACGAGTTGGCCATAGCTCAGACGCAGTACCGAGCGGGCTTCATTCGAGGGGTCGAGCGGATCGGTGGTTTTGGCGGCAAGTCCGACGTCTTGGCCAGGAACGAGGTCTTCGCAGGCGATCCCGGGTACTACGAGACACGACTCCGGGTGAACGCAGAAGCGCGACCGGAGGACGTTCGCCAGACCGCCGTCGATTGGCTCAGCGACGGCGCGTTCGTGCTCGAGGTGCATCCGTATTCCGAGGGTCAGGTCATGGCGTCCGCCGTCGACCGTTCGCGGCTGCCCGCGGCAGGGACGCCGCCGGCGGCCGACTTTCCCGAGATCGAACGAGCCAGGATGGCGAACGGACTCGAGGTCCTGTTCGCGCGTCGAAATGCGGTCCCTGTAGTGGAATTCCGGATGATGGTGGACGCTGGCTCAGCCTCCGATTTCTGGAGTGCCGCGGGTACTGCCAGCCTCGCGATGGGGATGCTCGACGAGGGTACCGATTCGCGGACGGCGCTCGAGATCAGCGAGGAACTCCAGCGGCTCGGGGCGAGGCTCGGAACGGCAACGAGCCTCGATGGGTCGAACGTGACCTTGTCGGCGCTACGGGAAAACCTCGACCGGTCCGTGGATCTTTTTGCCGACGTGATTCTGAACCCGTCCTTTCCCCGAGGCGACTTTGAGCGGCTGCAACGGCAAGCGCTGGCCGGGATCCAGCAGGAGTCGATTCGGCCCAGGGCGATGGCTCGTCGCGTGTTACCCAAGCTCATGTATGGCGACGGCCATCCTTACGCGTTGTCGCTCACGGGATCCGGGACGATCGCGAGCGTGAGCGCGCTAACCGCGGATGATCTCGATCGCTTCCACGGCATGTGGTTCAAGCCGAACAACGCACGGTTGCTCGTTGTAGGTGACGCGACAATGGACGAGGTCATGGCGCTCGCCGAGGCTGTGTTTGGCGGTTGGGAGCCAGGGGATGTACCGGACCAGACGCTGCCCACTGTGGGGCAGCAGTCCAGTCAAACGGTCTACATCATGGACCGGCCCGATGCTATCCAGTCGGAGATCTTCGCGGGATTCCTCATACCGCCTAGGTCTGACCCCGATGACCTGGCGATTTCCACGATGAACACTGTTCTCGGCGGCAACTTTACAGCGCGGGTGAACATGAACCTGCGAGAGGACAAACGTTGGTCATACGGTGCCCGCACACAGATTATAGCGACGCGCGGCCAGCGGCCCTTCCTTGTCCAGGCGCCGGTGCAGAGCGACAAGACCACGGAATCAGTGAAGGAGCTGGTCAGCGAGCTGCGAGATATCGTTGGGGAGCGGCCCGTAACGTCGGCGGAACGAGACCGGGTGATTCGCGGTCGCACGCTCACGTTACCCGGGAGGTGGGAGACCAATGGTGCGGTCCTCGCGTCCATCGCTGAGATGGAACAGTTCGGCCTGCCGGACGACCACTTCGATACCCTGGCGGACCGGCTCGGAGGCATAACTGTCGAGCAACTCAACGCTGCGGCTCGCAGGGTGATTCAACCGGAGGGAGTGATTTGGGTAATAGTGGGTGACAAGGCCTCGATCGAGGAGGGTCTGCGTGGACTCAACCTCGGACCGGTTTACGAGATCGACGCCGACGGCAACGTTATGGGACAGTTGGTGAGATAGGGATCCCATAGCGCCGTGAAAACCCTGAGAAGCCACGTCTTGCCATAGGCGGCATATCCCGGCGGGATGGTTTCTGCATGTTGCCGCGCACAACACAGAGCTGCTCTGGCGCCTGCACGCGGTGCATCATTATCCGCACAAGCTCTACTGGCTCAACGTTGGACGTTTCCACCCGATCGAGAAGGCGCTGCAGTACATGCTCGACATGCTGCCCCGATTCGTTTCGGAAGATTGTGGTAACGGATGACGACGGGAACTTCGTGGTCCCGGATCTTCCTGACGGTACTTACGATGTGTGGGTTCGGGGCTACGGACTGGTCGATTCACGAGCCTCATGGACCCTGTTCGGGGATTTGCAGCTCCACCCAGGAGCCAGGGACGTCGAGATCTCCGTGACCAAGGCGGCGAACGCACGGGAGGCTGCCAAGGTCTACCCTGCCAACTATTGGTACTCGCTTCTGAAGCTTCCACCTGCGAGTGCGTTCCCTGGCGATGGCAATTACGTCGCCTCTGGCATGGGGAGTCAGGGTGAGTGGATGGGACGCCTCAAACTCACGTGCAACCTGTGTCACCAGATCGGCACGTCTGCCACGCGGTTCGCGTCGCGTGAAGCCTGGGACGTCGGCATGCGTAAGTCACCGAACATGTTTACAGGGGCGACGCGATTCGGGTACGAGGCGTTCCTGGACGTGTTCGGGGATTGGTCCGAGCGGATTCACAGCGGAGAGGTTCCTCCTGCACCGCCGAGGCCGATGGGGGCCGAGCGCAACGTTGTGATCACGCAGTGGGAGGTGGCAGATCTGTACACCCACCCGCACGACATTTCTGCGACGGATCGTCGTGATCCCACCAGCAACGCGAATGGACCGGTATACCTGGTCGACTATGCGCAGGATTGGTTGGTCATCATCGACCCGGTGAACAACAGCTGGAAGAGGGTCCGGGTGCCTACGCATCCCATGGACAAGGAACCGACGCAGGGGTATACCGCCATGGGAAACGCGGTCGCTGGCGGGCACACGAACTTCGAGGGCGTATACAGTCATTCGCTGACACAGCCGCATAACCCCATGACGGATGAGTTCGGGCGTGTGTGGATGACTACGAGGATCAGTTCCTGGGAGCCAGAATACTGTCCGCCTGGGACGTGGGTGTCAGACTCCTACACGATGTACGATCCCAAGACCGGCGAGATGGAGGTCATCCCGACGTGCTTCAGGACGCATCACCTGGAGTTCGCGGACGGCCTTGAAGGTCGTCTGTGGAGCTGTGGCCTCGGGTATCTCGACACCAATGCGTACGACCCGAACGATCCGCTGGCGGCGCAGGGGTGGTCCGACTTTATGGCCGACTCGGACGGGGACGGCGTGGGCGACACGCAGTTTGACCGGGCCGGGTACGGCATCTATCCAAGTCCTGACGGGTCTGCGTGGAACACTCAGGTTGGTGGTCCCTATCCAGGCAGGATCAACCGCTGGGATCCGGCCACCGGAGTATTCGAGACGTATACCATGCCTTACGGCAGCGGCCCCCGGGGCATCACCGTTGACTCGAACGGGGTCGTGTGGACGGCGTTGTCGGGGAGCGGTCACCTGGCTCGGTTCGATCGCAGCAAGTGCTCCCAGACATGGGGACTGGGCGACCAGTGTCCCGAAGGTTGGACGCTGTGGAAAGTCCCCGGGCCGAACTTCCAGGGATTCGAGCCGAATCGCGCTGAGGACAACGCTAGCTCGACCATGCTGTATTACATATGGGTCGATCGATACAACGCGTCAGGGTTCGGTGAGAACACGGTGGTCGTGAATGGCACGGGGGCGGACGCGCTGTTCCTCTTCAATCAGGAGACCGAGGAGTTCACTACGATACGGGTGCCGTATCCGCTGCAGTACAACTCGCGGGGATCCGACG
>CAUZJF010000239.1:0-4278 GCA_963579975.1 Dehalococcoidia bacterium | reverse complement strand
GGCAATCAGGCCTGGATACTTATTGTGAAGCTGGTCGAACCCAAGCTCGAGGCCATCCAGTGTTCCCGACGGACTGGTGTCCAAGAGAATATCCGCCGATTCCAGCAGGCCGTCCAGATTTGAGCGGTTGTTAGCGCAACGCCAGTCCAGCGTGACGCTCTTTTTGCCTGTGTTCAGGTAGAGGAAGAGAGCGCTGGACTCCGGCTCTTCGACGTCGGGAAGGATCGGCTCCGCGCCACGGGTCCAGTCCCCGACTTGTGGCCGTTCGACCTTTATAACCTCGGCTCCGAAAGCGGCAAGCAGCCTGCCACAGTACGGGCCTGCGACCCCTTCGGCCAGCTCCACCACCTTTAGGCCGTCCAGCGCGGTGGCGTTCACTATTCGATCACCCCGTCCTCTTTGAGCTTCGCTATCTCCTCCTCGGATATGCCGAGGTCTTCGGACAGCACCTGGTTGGTATGCTCTCCCAACAGAGGCGGAGGCCCTTGAGGTGAGGCGGGAGTGCGGCTGAGGTGCTGCAACGCGCTGGCAAGCAGAGGCAGTTTGCCGATGGTCGGGTGATCGACTTCCCACAGGGACTTCCGAGCTTTCGCCTGCGGGTCCTTGAACACGTCTCCCAGAGTGTTGACCGGGGTGACCGTCACGCCGACACCGGCGATGGCCTCAATCCAGTGATCGCGGGTGTTGGTTTTGAACACTTCGGCGATCTTTCCTGCAAGCTCTTCACGGTTCGCGATACGGGCGGCGTTGTCCTTGTATCGTGCATCGTCAGGCAGGGTCGTCAGGCCGAGAACGTCGCAGAACCGGCGGAACTGGTCGTCGTTGCCCACGGCTATCATGAAGTGGCCGTCCGTTGCCTCGAAGGACTGGTACGGCGCGACCTGGGGATGAGCTGTTCCGATGCGACCCGGAACGACGTTATCGGTGAGGTAGCTCTGGGCGAGGTTCGCCATGGAGACGATGCCCACGTCGAACAGCGAAACGTCAACATGTTGGCCCAAACCGCTATTCTCCCGATCATAGAGGGCAGACAGGATGCCGATGGTGGCAGTCAGGCCTGTGAGGATGTCGATCCAGGCGACACCGACCTTGGAGGGCGGGCCGTCCGTTTCTCCGGTGACGCTCATGACGCCCGTCATTCCCTGAAGGGCTGCGTCATACCCCGGTTCAGGAGCGCGGGGGCCTGTTTGCCCGAATCCGGTCACCGACGCGTAGATGAGCCGAGGGTTGATCTTGGACACACTGTCGTAATCCAGGCCGCGACGGGCCAGGTCTCCGACCTTGAAATTCTCGACCAGGATGTCGGCCTTTTGGGCCATCTGCTTGATAATCGCCTGTCCGCGTTCGTCACGCAGGTTGACGATCATGCTTTTCTTGCCCCGATTGGCCGAGAGGTAGTACGCGCTCTCCCCCTCGATAAACGGAGGCCCCCACTTCCGGGTGTCATCACCCCAGGGAGACTCGATCTTCCAGACCGTCGCGCCCAGGTCAGAGAGTATTTGAGTCGAAAACGGCCCCGCAAGAATGCGGGAAAGGTCAAGCACGACGATATTGTCTAATGGTCCCATTCAATCACCTTTTGGTTAGCCTTCAGCCAACAGCTATCAGCCGTCAGCGGTTGGAGATTCAGCGCCAATGTTAAATGTTTGACGATGCCAGCACAACATGATGGCCGACCGCTTCAGGTGTCGCAGACGGTCGGGATGTTATCATGCCTCTCAATCATCGCACTCGGAGGAATCATCATGGACATCCAGCCGTTTCACATCCACGTTCCAGAGTCAGACTTGAGCGACCTTCTAAACCGCCTGACCCTTACTCGATGGCCCGACGAGATTGAGGGCGCCGAGTGGGATTACGGGTCGAACCTCGCCTACACGAAAGAACTGGTCGAATACTGGATTTCGGAGTTTGAATGGCGCCCGCAGGAGGCGTCCCTCAACAGCCTGTCCAACTTTCGCGCGGAGGTCGACGACGGACTGAGCATTCACTTCATCCACGAAAAAGGCGTCGGCCCCGACCCCATGCCTCTGATTATCACCCACGGCTGGCCCAGCAGCATTGCCGAAATGCAGAAGATCATCCCCCTGCTGACCGACCCCGGAAGCCACGGAGGCGACCCAGCGGAGGCCTTCGACGTGGTTGTTCCCTCGATGCCGGGCTACGGATACTCGGACAGGCCCAAGAATCCGGGGATGAACCCGACCGAGATCGCTAGATTGTGGCACAAGCTGATGACAGAGGGGTTGGGTTACGAGCGGTTCGCCGCTCAGGGCGGAGACTGGGGATCGGCAATCACGTCGCGTCTGGGATTCGACTACCCGGACAACGTGGCGGGTATCCATATCACAATGGCCGGCAGCGTGGTTCCGACGCCTCCAGACTCGGAGCTTACGGACGCCGAACGCCAGCACGTGGCCGAGCGCGCCGAGTGGCAGCAGTCCGAGGGCGGTTACGGACACATCCAGGGAACCAAGCCCCAAACCCTCGCCTACGGACTCAACGACTCCCCGGCCGGCCTTGCGGCGTGGATCGTCGAGAAATTCCGCACCTGGAGCGACTGCAACGGAGACGTCGAGACCCGATTCACGAAGGAAGAGTTGCTGACCAACATCGCTATCTACTGGTTCACCCAGTCCATAAGCAGTTCGGTGCGACTGTACTACGAATCCCGCCGCTCATCCTCGGCATTCGGCTTCAGAGAGAAGGTCACAGTTCCAACAGCCTTCGCCGCGTTCCCTGTCGAGATCGGCCACCCGCCCCGCGAGTGGGTCGAGCGAGCCTACAACGTCCAGCGCTGGACCCAAATGCCCACCGGAGGTCACTTCGCCGCCCAGGAAGAACCGGAACTTCTGGCGCAGGATATTCGTGAGTTCTTTAGCACTGTGAGGTAATCGTGTCCAAGATTATCCGGCACTAAGAACAACTCAACCCAACATTCTTGTGTAAATGCGTTCTCCCCTCTAGTATTGCAGGACATCTGAATTCAATTGGAGGAGAATAGCATGAAACTGCTAGTAGTATCCGGCGGAAGACACCCTTATGAAGAATCAACGCCTGTCCTGGAGGGGTTCCTCAAGGGCGCGGGTCACGATGTGACCGTCACCGATGATCCAAGCGTGCTGGCCGACTCTGGCGCGATGGGCGGTTACGACGCCCTCGTGTTCAACACTCTGAGGGCCGGCGACACAACGTTGTCCGACGCAGAACAAAACGGCATGAAGGATTTCATTTCCGGAGGCAAGGGCTTCATTTGCGTCCACATCTCCGGGGTTGTTCCTGAAACATGGCAAGAGTACCTGGAGATCACAGGCGGTGGATGGGTCATGGGCACGAGCTACCACCCTCCCTATGGCAACTACACCGTGAACGTGACACAGCCAGGTCACCCCGGCGTCGCGGGAGTCTCCGACTTTGATACAGACGACGAACTGTACATGGGCATCGACTACCAGGACGGAAACGATGTCTATATGACAGGCACCTCCGAGGATGGCACTTGGCCCTGGGGCGGCAAGGACACATTCATGGCCGGCGGGACGTTCCCCCTGGGCTGGACTCGCAGCTATGGCGATGGCAAGGTGTTCGTCACCCTGCTTGGTCACGACGGCAAGAGCCAGGATTCGTCGGAGTTTCAGAAGATCGTCCTAAACGGCGTGAACTGGGCTACCTCGTAAGACGAACCTCCGAAATACGCTCGCCTTACTGAGCGAAGTCGAATTATCTGGTCGCCATAATTTCGAGGTCGAATTACAGGGCCAGGCTCTTCGAATGTGGCCTCATCATGGCAAATGGATATGTTGGGTAGTCTAGGATTCAGCCCTCGCCCGAATTAAGTCCACCGCTAAACACTGAAAAACACGGACATGGGAGATTGTGATATGACGGCTCCAACTTACGAACCTAACGTCGTACTTTCGACAAAAGAGTTCAGCGTCGTAGGCACGCGACCGATTCGGCACGATGGCGCGGACAAGGTGACGGGACGGGCTGTTTATGGCGCCGACGTCCAGCCGACAGGACTGCTTCATGGGAAGATACTTCGCAGCCCTTACGCCCACGCTCGAATCAAGTCCATCGACACATCGAAAGCTGAATCTCTAGATGGAGTGCGCGCAGTCGTAGTAGCCTCAGACCTCCCTCATACCGATGAGGGCGCAACGGTTGACTATGGCGAAGGAGCGATGGATCTTTCTTTCATGAGGCAGAACGTTCTTGCTCAGGACAAAGTTCTGTATGCCGGACACGCTATCGCAGGCGTTGCCGCTGTCGACGCTC
>CAUZJF010000238.1:0-4278 GCA_963579975.1 Dehalococcoidia bacterium | reverse complement strand
TTGACGTGTTGGGTGGCGCCGGGCGCCGGCGTGCCGAGCACGACGCCGAGGGCGATGACGAAAACCTTGCTGAGCCAATGGTTGAAGACCACCATTTTCCCTATTCCGTTGGGGGTGTTGAGCCTCCCTCGGCGAGGTCGCTGCATCCGCGACCCACATCAAACTTGTCCCGCATGATGCAGGCGGGAGCTTCCGCGCGCCAGTGAGGGTGTACTTTCGTTGCGCGACGACGACGCAACTCGCGGTCGTGGACGAGGCAGCAGGCCAGCCTCCCACTTGGACGGGAGTTAGGCCGGACGTTACCGTGAGCGCGACACCAACGAGCGAGAAGAGTCCCGCCTAGGAGGCAAGTCGAGAAAACTACTGAGTTCGTTACTCGCAGTTCTGAGCTGCGTCTTTGTTCTCAGCTCCCCGGCAAACGCTCAATCGTATCGGGTGCTCCTATCCAATGACGATGGTATCGAATCACCGTTACTGGCCGCACTGAAGCAAGAAATCGAATCCTTGCCGGGTGTTGAAGTGGTTCTGTCGGCCCCCCATGAGAATCGATCTGGAGCTAGCCAAGCAACAGGGCCCAACCGGCTCATCGTCGATCGCGTATATCGCGACGGTACACTGTTTGGTTACGCAGTGCATGGCGAACCCGCGGAGGCGGTACGTTTTGCCATTGTGATGCTGTCGGGAGATCGAGGGTTCGATTTGGTCGTGTCCGGGATCAATAGCGGTTCCAATGTGGGCGCCACGTCTCACCAGTCGGGAACAGTGGGCGCGGCAATGGAAGGCCAATATCACGGTATCCCTTCCATCGCCATTTCCCAGAATTCACGCGGCGCTGACACGCGAAGATCGGCGAAATTCGCAGCGAATTTGGTGCAGAGATACCAGCGAGAGGGAGCGCCCGAAGGAACTGTTTTGTCGGTCAATATCCCGGCGGGCGAGCTAAAAGGCGTACGAGTCAGACCGATGGGCGATTCCCGCTTGCAGCCTGCCGCTTACGAAATTCAAAGCGAATCTGGGAGCCGTACTACTTATCGGCGTCGTCGGAGAGTCGTGCAATCCACTGATTCAAGCAGTGATACGTTCGCCTATCAGGACGGCTACATCGTCATCACGCCTTTGAAATTCGACTGGACCGATCACGACTTCATCGGCGAAGTGGCGTCATGGAATTTGCAGTTGGTTGAGTTCTGAGGGACCGTCCGTCCACCGTCGCGTCGCTGGTCGGGGTCGAACGGGTGGCCCGGGTCGGCGAGCATGTCGACGGTGACGTGCTCTCGGCCTAAGCGTCTTCGGGGTGAAAGACCAAGGTCGGAATCTGAGCGCCCCGAATGAACCTTGTCCGTGACGCTTCCGAGGACGAGTCTGGACACGCCTCCGCGTCCGTGTGTAGACATCGCGATGAGGTCGGCCCCAGTCTGTTCGGCGAACTGCAGTATCCCGGTCGCCAGCCCCGTGCCAGCGACGACGTGTCCAGTGGCGGATATCCCCCAGCCGGCCAACTCTTCCGCCTTCTCATCCACGTACTCGGTGGCGGCGATCCTGCCTTTCTCGTGTACCTCGACGTTCACCTGTATCGTATGAGGGAGGTACGAGGATCTGTAAGTCCCTGGATGTGGGTAGATCCTCAGGATGTAGAATTTCGCCTCACCGTCGTCGGCCAAGGCTACCGCGTGAGTGAGAATCGCTTCCTCTCGTTCGAACCGTCCAGCGGAACCAGCACCTTTCGGGGTTTGAAGTCCGGCCGGGCCGCCGGGTCCCCCTCCCAGGGACGCAGGAGCAGGATGGGAATCGTGGACCGACGAATGAGGCCGTCCGCCGTGCCGCCAAACCAGAACCGTGACATCGGACCCCGCCCGTGCGTGGCCATGACCACCAGATCGACACCTCTTGCGACTACCCGTCCTCTTGGTCGAAATCGTGGGGGAGGTGGGGATCGGGCTCGACCTACTAATTTCGGTCGGCGTGCTGATTTGGATCGGTAGCCAGGGGAACGCGTGGCTACCTAATAGTCTGCGGGAACGCGGGTTCAAACCAGTTTCGGAGTCGGAGCAAACGAACTGAGCTTGCCGAGTGGCGCCGAACGAGCAGCGCCCCGCGCACCTGAAGACAGACGGACGCTCCCGCTCAGGCCGCCCCACTTCTCAGCCGACGATCTGCGGTATCACCGTCCCGTCGACGTCCGTGAGCCTCCAATCGCGGCCACTGAATCGGTACGTCAACTCTTTATGGTCCATGCCCAGCAGGTGTAGCATGGTCGCGTGCAGGTCGTGCGCCGAGACTGGCTGCTCCAGCGCCTTGTAACCGAAATCGTCTGTCGCTCCGATGACTTGCCCGCCCTTGATTCCCGCGCCCGCCATCCACGCCGTCATGGCCCCAGGGTTATGGTCGCGCCCTACGCCGCGCTGCGAGATCGGCATCCGTCCGAACTCCCCGTGCCACACGATGAGTGTCGTATCCAGAAGCCCGCGTGCCTTGAGGTCCGTCAAGAGGCCGGCAATGGGGAGATCCGACTCGGCGGCGTGCTGCGTGTGATTCTCCACGAGGTTGGAGTGTGCATCCCACGTGTCGGTGTTCTGATTGCCGAGGCCGCCCTGAAAGAGCTGCACGAAGCGGACGCCGCGCTCGACGAGCCGGCGCGCCATCAGGCACTGCCGCCCAAACGGCTCGGTGATCTCGTTGTCGAGACCGTAAAGCTTATTCGTCAAGTTGGACTCCGACGACGTGTCGATCGCCTCCGGGGCACAGCCCTGCATCCGGTAGGCGAGCTCGTAGGACGAAATGCGAGCCGCGAGCTCGGAGTTGCCGGGATGCTTCTCCATGTCGGCTTCGTTCAGCTTCGCCAGCACGTCTAGGCGAGCGCGCTGTGCCTCAAGCGTCATCCCTTCCGAGGGCTCGAGGTCGACGATCGGGTCGCCCGTCGCGCGGAACTGTGTGCCCTGGTAGCTGGCGGGCATGAAGCCTGCGGCCCAGTCGTTGGGGCCACCGAGCGGACCGCCCCGATAGTCGGTCATCACGACGAATGCTGGCAGGCTCGAGCTCTCCGACCCGAGGCCGTACGTCACCCACGAGCCCACGCTCGGAAAGCCCATGCGGATCTGGCCAGTTTGCATCTCGTATGTCGCCTGGACGTGATCGTTCGATCGCCCATACATTGAGCGTATGAAGGCGATCTCGTCGACGTGCTTCGCGATATGGGGAAAGATCTCGGATACCTCGATCCCGCTCTCGCCGTGTCTCTGGAAGGAAAACGGGCTCGGCATGAGCGGACCTGGGTAGCCCTGACGCACGACGATGTTTCCATCCACGTGGGTGTCCAGCGGCTGGCCCGCGTACCTCGTGAGCGCTGGCTTCGGGTCAAAGGTGTCGACATGGCTGACTCCGCCGCTCATGAAGAGCGAAATCACGGCGGTGGCGCGTGGAGCAAAGTGCGGCGCTCTCGGCGCGAACGGGTTGCCCGGTACCGCTTCGTCGCACGGTCCCAGGATTTTCCGCTCTGCCGCCAACAGTCCCTCGCGGTCGAGGAGCTGGGCAAGGGCCACTCCCGCTAGACCGCCGCCCGACTGAAAGAGGAAGTCGCGACGCGACCAAAACGTCTTCTCGTGGCGATCACACTGATGACCCATGCGTCACCTCAGGTAGAGGAACTCGCTCAAGTTGAATATCACGTGTGTGAGATCGACCAGCGATCGCTCTGCGACGAGTTGACCAGAAATTTCCGCTTCCGCTTCCGTGGGAGCCCTCGTCAATGCGATTCGGTACGCTAGGTCGACCTGCCCCGCCTCGTAGTTTGGCACCTCACGCTCCAGTCGTTCCGCGAACAGAGCGGCCTGCCCGAGCACGAACGGATTGTTGAGAAGCGTCAGCGCTTGCGTCGCCACCGTAGACACGTTACGGGCAGCCGTCGTCACGCCCTGGTCGGGGAGGTCGAACGTCTCGAAGAACGGGAAGACCAGCGAACGACGTCGATAGACATAGACGCTCCGGCGCCACACCGCCGGGCCGTCGGGCTGGTTGTCCCAGCGACCGTGCGCCTGCCCCGCGAGGATCTCCTCCGGCACGTACGGGAACACGGGCGGTCCACCGACGGTGAGGTCGATGCCGCCGCTCGACGCCATGATGGCGTCTCTCAAGATCTCGGTCTCGAGCCGCCGAATGCGGAAGCGCCAAAGGCTGAAGTTCTCTGGATCGTTAGCGATGTTGCCGGCATCTTCGTACACCGACGCCATCTGGTAGGCCTCGGACGTCATCATCAGCCGGTGCATCTGCTTGACGCTCCAG
>CAUZJF010000237.1:0-4284 GCA_963579975.1 Dehalococcoidia bacterium | reverse complement strand
TCCAACGTGAGGGCAAGCTCGAAAGGAACCTCGGCGCCGGACTGGACGGAACGTTTGATGTTTCCGACCGCTCGCACGGCCTTGTTGGGTGTCGTGAACTGCTTCGCGTATTCCATGACCTTGGCCATGAAGTCGTCGCGGTTCTCAGCTGCGATGAGCTGATTGACCAGTCCGAGTTCCAGGGCCTTGTCGAACCCGAACGTGTCTCCGCCCGCCATCAACTCGATGGCCTTCGACTTCCCGACAATACGTACGAGCCGCTGCGTGCCACCTGTGCCGGGGAGCACGCCGAGGGCCACCTCGGGAAGGCCGCACTGGCCCCCGTCCTTCCGCGCCACCCGAATGTCGCAAGCCATGGCGATTTCGAGGCCGCCGCCCACAGTGTGTCCATTGAGGGCGCCGATGACCAATTTCGGCGTGTGCTCGAACCGATTCAGGGTTTCGTTGGCGTGCAGGCAGAAACAGTACTTGAAGCCTGATGTGACCTCGGAGAGCATTTGGATGTTGGCGCCGGCACAGAAGAACTTCTCGCCCGCTCCTGTGACCACGATTACCTCCGCATCTTCGTCGAAGCGGGCGCGTACGATGGCCTGATCGAGTTGGACCATCATCTCATGGGTGTATGTGTTCGCGGGCGGGTCGTCGAGAGTGAGAATCACCACGCCGTCCTGAAGCTCGTAGTGGACCCGTGTCTTGTCCGTCATATCCTGTTCTTGCTCCTTGTTATTCTTCGGGCTGCAGCCCAAACGATAACACAATGAAAGCTAGCGCGGGTCGCTTGTTCGCCCGTGGTCACGGCTCCATCCACCGCGAGGTTTTCCCACCCTCGGGTATCACGCCACGCGCGAAACTTTCCACCGGATGAGGCGTGCCGACCCCCCCGAGGAAGATCTGCAGCACCGTGGCACTGAGGCGATCCACGGGAATGTCTTTCCCAGGCCGATACCAGGTGTAGATCCAGTTCATCATCCCGAAGAGTGCGAACGTGGCTACTCTACGGTCCGTGGGATCCTGGTCGAGAGCCAACTGATCGACGCACGCCTGCACGGCGGCTACATACTCTCGCTTGCGTAAGGCGATCTGGGTTCGGTACTCCCCGGTCAAGACCTCGGCTTCGTGAGAGAGCACCTTCATCTCCGACATGTTGTCGACGAAGAAGCGTAGGTGGTTCCTGACGATGACCTCGAGGCGGTCCACGGGCTCGTCCACTCCTTCGAGATCCTTCACGAGTTGCTCGAGCAGGGTGTCGAAACAGTGTTTCTGGATCATGAACAGCAGGTCTTCCTTGCTCCGTACGTAATAGTACAGACCCGAGAGGCTCACACCGGTAGCGGCCGAGATATCGCGTACGCTGGCACCGTCGTAACCCTTCTCCGCAAAGATGGTGGAGGCCTCACACAGAATCCTGGCTAGCTTGGTGTCGTACCGGTGCCGCTGCTGCACGAATCACGCCTTCCGGAAGAGCGGAGAATCGGGTCTTGGGCTCCCGATGTGGTGTCCGCAGGCGTGGCGGCAAACCCAACATCAGGGCGGAGCTCGATTCGGACGAGCGTTCGAACGAGAAACTATCCGTGGCTCGAAAGGGGGGCAACCGAGCTGTGAAGTCGTAATGATGGGGAACACACTGACTTTCCAGACATCTGTGTGGGCTACCCGTGAGAATTGATTCGGACGCCCGGTCATAGATAGCTTGGAACAATGAGAATCAGCCCCGTTTCGTCTCGTGCCAGCACACGGCTGCTCGCAATGGCAGCGATGTCGGCCACCGCGTGCGTCGACACAGTCTCCAGTCCTATGGCCGCCCTCATGGCCGAAGAGACGCGTGCCGTGCTCGACCTGGGGCAGGCACTGACCTGATTTTGCCGGGAATGGGCTGCTACGTAACCGCCACTGTGGTATGACCACGCCGTTGGTAGAATTTAACCCCCTTGACTTTGCTGGTTGTGGCCTGCTAGATAATCGCCACCTTAACGATGTACGCCGTTTATCGTACCTGCTGTCGTGTCTCACGGTCGGACGTGGGTCTTTTCTACTGACTCCACGGCAAGAAGACTACGTTTGATCCGAAATTGCTAAGCGAACTTCGTCTCTGAGATACGGCATCCTGAATGCCGGAAGGGTGATACCCGAGTGAGGTCCGCCTCACCCGGCCCACCGATACAGCACCTGGCCTGCCATGGAGCCGGTCAAGCAGCCCATAGGGGGAGTGACATGAAGCTTAGGTACGGTATGCTGTTGGCCCTGATCGCGTTCTGCGGCGTAGGTGTAAGTGATGCCCAGGCACAGACGCGCGTGATCACTGGGACCATCACAGACGAGATGACCAGCCAGCCCCTCTCGGGCGTGTCGGTGACCGTCACCGGCGTGAGACGGGGTGTCTTCACAGGCAACAGCGGCACGTTCACGGTGTCCGCGCAGCCCGGAGAGGTCACCCTGGAGATCACCATGCTGGGGTACAGGTCCGAGACCATGACGGTGCCATCGGGCACAAACAACGTCAGCCTAGAACTTCAAATCGACGTGCTGAACCTGGACGAGATTGTGGTCACGGGGCAGGCCACCGGGGTCTCCCGTCGGAACCTGGCCAACGCGGTCTCGTCGGTGAGCGCACGAGAGCTCTCAAGAGTGCCCGCGTCCTCCATCGAGCAGACGCTCCGGGGCAAGGTGGCCGGCGCGAACATTCAGTCTCATTCGGGCGCGCCCGGAGGAGGGATGCAGATGCAGCTCCGGGGAGTATCGACCATCCTCGGGAATCACACGCCCCTCTACGTGGTGGACGGGGTGATCGTGAGTGACCAGACGATCCCCTCCGGAGTACACACAATCACGGTTTCCTCGTCGAACCCGGTGCGCGGCGGCACGCAGGACAACAGTGCAAACCGCATTAGCGACCTGAACCCTTACGACATCGAGAGCATTGAGATCCTGAAGGGAGCCTCTGCCGCGGCCATCTACGGGTCGAAAGCGAACAACGGCGTGGTGATCATCAAGACCAAACGAGGTCGAATAGGCGCTCCGCAGTTCAACGTCACGCAGCGCTTCGGCTTCTTCCAGCTCTCGAACAAGCTTGGTCTGCGCCGATTCACGTCGCAGGCCGAGGCCGTGGAGTTCTTCGGTGACCAGGCCGCCACCCACTGGGGGGGAGGAGAGTTCTACGACCACGAGGAAATGCTAGCAGGGCACTCGCCCCTCTCCTATGAGACCGGCGCCAGCGTGAGCGGGGGAACGGAGGACACGCGGTATTACGCCTCCGCCCTCATCAAGGATGACGGCGGCATCATCGCCAACACCGGATACGAGAAGCAGTCGATCAAGCTGAACATCGATCAGACAGTCGGAAGCAAGGCCTCGTTCAGCCTCAACACGAACGCCATCCATAGCAACGCTGCGCGTGGGATCACCAACAACGACAATCGAAGCATCAGCTATTACATGACGCTCCCCTCCACGCCCAGTTTCATCGATCTGCGGGCGACGTGCACCGACGGCCGACGCGAGGCCGCCGTCGCCAATTGCCCGGGCGGGACCGGGGTTTATCCCGTTAATCCGTTCGCTTCGTCGAACATTCTACAGACGGCTTCGTTGGTGAAGAACAACGAAGAGGTATGGCGCTTCATCGGTGCCGCGAACCTCACGGTCGAGGCGGTGTCGACCGGTGCGCACAACCTGCGTCTCAGCGCCACCGCGGGCATCGACTTCTTCAACCAGAAGAGCCAGCTCTTCTCACCGCCGCATATGCAGTACGAGCCCAACGACGGCTTGCCGGGCACGTCGGTGCTCGGGTCCGCCTATAGCCAGTTCATGAACGTGAATCTGAACGCGGTCCACACCTTCAGCTCGGACGCATTCCAGGCTACGACCTCGTTTGGAACGCAGTACGAGATCCGGGATCTCGATTCGAGCAGCACGATCGCCAGGAACCTCATCGGTGGCCTTCAGAACATCGACCGGGGAACGGCGACCGAGGTGCGGCAGTTCCGTTCGCGGACCGAGGACTTCGGCATCTTTGCCCAGGAAGAAGTGCTGATGATGGACGAGACGGTGCTCCTTACGGCAGGACTCCGTGTCGACCGTAGCTCCAACAACTCGGACACCGAGGCGTACCACTTCTATCCGAAGCTCGCAGCCTCATTCCGGGTGCCGGTCGGAAACGGCATCCTCGAAGAGATCAAGTTCCGCGGCGCCTGGGGGCAGTCGGGGAACCAGCCGATCTACGGACAGAAGTTCACGGAGTACGAGGGCGCAAACATCGAGGGGCTCCCGGCGTTGCGCGTACAAGGAACC
>CAUZJF010000236.1:0-4291 GCA_963579975.1 Dehalococcoidia bacterium | reverse complement strand
CTCGGTCGACGCCGCCGGTGTGTTCAAACCCCACCCCACCGTTTACCGTACAGCTGCCCAGCAGCTGCGCTCCGAACCGCACGCGATCATGATGGTCGCGGCCCACTCATTCGACATCACGGGCCCGAGGGCCTGCGGCTTCCGTGGGGCGTACGTGAACCAGTACGGGCTGCCATTCGAGGAGACGCCGCTCCAGCCCGATGTCGAGGTCAACGATTTCGTCGAGCTGGCGACACAGCTGCTCGATGGCTAGGCGAATACGAACGTGGTGAGATTTAGGTCTGTTCACCAATCGCGGCGTGGAGATCGGCGGGCAAGCAGGAATAGGACCGTGAGGACGGTCATCCATTTGTGAACAGTCCCAACATCCGTGTTGTTGTTGTCGGCAATGATCCGTGATACGGAGCGGCCCTGGGTTTCGTTGAACACTGCACGTGCCAACCGCCGCGAGGCGTCGCCGGACAAGTTGCTAAGGCTTTCTGCCGAATTCTGGTTCATCGCGCGCCTTGAAGATACTTTGGGGACGCCCGTGTCAGGGGCGCGTGCTAGACCGCTACACTACACGGCCATAATGGTAGTCTTCATTCTAGTTATCGCAAATATTTCAGCAAAATCAAGGAACCGTATATGGTCACAGGGCCTTTGCAAAGTCGTCGCAGGGCGGAAAAACCGCCATGCTGGGCATATGTGCTGTCCGCAAAAACGGACAGCACATATGCAAGTAACTTCGAAGGAGCACTCTAGTCCATTCTCCCCTGGTGTGAGAAGGCTAGAATGAGGGGGAATTCCCGTGACGCCATAATGCTGGTTTCTAAGCAGTTACTTGAGAGCCCCTTCGAACAGGCCGCTGTACATCGACGATGTCCGTCTCCGAACTCCGAGACGAGCGATCGACGCACTACCGTGACTTTGAAAAGGCCCCAATATGGCCATCAGACTGTTGTCACCGGATGGCCCGAGAGAATAAACTGGGCCAGCCGGTCTCACGATTTGCGCATCTGATCAAACTATCGGAGGCACTTTGGCAGCTACAGCGATCGAACGCCTGCAACGACACGGCGCAGTTTACGAACGGCTGGGCGTCACGCCGATCATCAATGCAAACGGCACCCAGACAGTGCTGGGCGGCTCGATCATGGAGCCGGAGGTCGTACAGGCCATGGCGGAGGCCGCCGGCGCCATGGTGCGGCTCAAGGACCTCAACGACCGCGCCGGCGAAATCATCGCCAAACATACCGGGGCGGAAGCAGGTCTTGTGACGGCCGGCGGCGCGGCCGGGCTGATGCTGCAGATGGCGGCGTGTATCGCCGGCACAGACCGCGACAAGATAAAACGGCTTCCCGACTCCGCCGGAATAAAGAGCGAGTTCGTGATCAAGCGGAACCACGACAGCGAATTCGTTCAGGCATGGCGCCAGGCGGGAGGCGCCCCTGTGTGGGTCGGCACTCGTGACGGCGCCGCTGCGGACGAGTTGGAAGCCGCGATCGGAGAGAACACCGTCGCCCTCGCCTTCATCGCATCGCGGTGGCATTCCGACTCCTTCAACGGCCTCGACGAAATGATCGACGTCGGGAGGCGGCACTCGGTCCCCGTGATCGTAGACGCGGCGGCCATGCTTCCGCCGCCGGAGAATCTCAGGCGGTTCATCGAACACGGAGCGGACATGGTCTGCTTCAGCGGCGGCAAAGCGATCAAGGGCCCGCAGTCGGCAGGCGTCCTGTGCGGCCGCAAGTACCTGATGGAAGCCGCGGCGCTAAACTCCAGCCCCAACGAGGCCGTGGGTCGCCCGGCGAAAGTCTGCAAGGAAGAGATCGTTGGGCTCGTGACGGCCCTCGAGCGGTACGTCCGAAGAGACCACTCCGCGGACCAACGAAGGTGGCGAGGGTACTGCGAGACCATCGCCGGCGCCATCGACGATTTGCCGAGAGTCTCGACGTCGGTCGAGCAAGACGACTGGCTGCGCCCTGTGCCGGAGCTGTCCGTCGTGCTCGGAGCCGAGTGGCGCGGGCCGTCGGCTTCCGAGATCGTCCTTACGATGGCCGAGGGCGCCCCTCCAATCATGATCGAGGACAGCCGGCGCGTGGGCGAAGACATATTCGCGAACCCGCACGGACTGCTACCGGGCGAGGCGGAGGTCGTCGGCGAACGGCTTCGGGCGGCAATGACGAGTAACTAAACACCTGGAGATACTTCTCGCATGAACTGGGACTTGCTCATCAAAGGCGGAACGGTTATCGACCCAAGCCAGGGTCTTCATCGAGTCTCGGACATCGCGATCTCGGGCAACAAGGTTGCCGAGGTCGGCGCCGATCTGGACGGCTCCAACGCCGTTGAGGTGATCGACGCCTCTGGGAAGATCGTGACGCCCGGGTTTATCGATCTTCACACGCACAATTTCGTGTCCAGCCCGAAGCTTCCGAGCCTGCCCGTGGACTCGACGAGTCTGGCCAGGGGCGCCACAACGGTCCTGGACGCCGGCACCGCAAATCCCGGCGAGTTTCCCCACTACTGGGAGACCGACATAGCCGAGGCAAAGACCCGTATGTTCTCGTTGGTACGCATGCCGGACCCTTACGGGCCCGACCACGCGAGCTGGGAGGAGACCCGCGATACGATTCTCCAATACTCCGACGTACTCGTCGGGGTGAAGTACCACCACTCGCAGCGCTTTCACACGCTCCCCCTAGCGCGGGAGGCCGCCGACTTCGCCGGAGGCTTCCTGATGGCCGAGGCGTACGGCGCACCGATACCCCATCTGCTCGACTACCTCGGGCCCGGCGACATCCTCACGCACACATTCCACGCGTCGTTCCGGTTCCCTCTCTTCGACCACAAAGGGGAACTACACCAGGCCATCTGGGACGCAGTCGATCGCGGCGTCATCCTCGACGTCGGTCACGGCGCCCGCGGGTTCGGCTTCCGGACGATGGAGCAGGCCCTAGAGCAAGGGCTGAAGCCCACGACCATCAGCACCGACGTACACAAACAAAACGTCGACGGCCCCGTATACGACATGCCGACCACTATGTCCAAACTGCTGGCGCTCGGGGTGTCGCTGGACGACGTGATAGAGATGTCGACGTCGGCCCCCGCACGAGTGCTTCACCAAGAAGGCGTGTTGGGGACCCTTAAGCCGGGAGCGGTAGCGGACGTGGTGGTCAGCGAGCTGGCCCGTGGGGAGTTCACGTACCTGGACGTCTTGCACGAAAAGCGGGTAGGCGAGCAGCGCATCCTGCCCGAGGTCGTGGTCCACAACGGCGAGATCTATGACGGGGAGTCCTACGAGGCAACCGACATGATTCACACGGCAGACGCGCCGCCGGGCTTCATCGAGCCCACGTAGGGGAGGGCTGACTTGGGAGACAATCGTCTGCGATTCCTCGTCGTGATGGCGCACCCTCACGACTTCACTTCCGTCGCCGGCACATGTGGGATCCATGCGGCGGCTGGAGATGAAGTGACGTGGGTGTCTATGACGGCCGGGGCGTCGACACACAACGAACGCCTCGCCGACGAGCTTGCGAAGCCCGAGGAGGAGCAGGACCCCAAGATAGTAGACCAGGACCCTCATGAGTATATGACTCAGAAGACGGACGAGCTCAACGCAATCGCCGATCTGTTCGGCGTGAACGGGTGCAGAGCCCTGCCCTACCCGGACAAGCCCTTCCTGGTCGAGCGAAACCCCGAGGCGGTAGAGGAGATACGCAGCATCATTCTCGAGGTCCGTCCCCACGTCATCCTCACGCAGAGTCCCTACCTCACCGGGCCCCAGGGAATGGCCTCGGGCGCCCGGAACGACCACACGGAGACGGGGTTCGCCGTAATCGAGGCCAAGCTCCTGGCCCAGATTCCGCGCTACGGTACGAGGGAGGCCCCACACGTCGTCCCTGCCACGTTTTTTCCGGGGATATACTTCGAGAAGAACCAGTGGGACTTCGTCGTGGACATTGGCGGCGAATTCTACGAGAAGCGGGTCGAGGCGGAGGTCCTGTTCAAGAGCCAGGGCCACACAGCCGAGTACTCCCGACGACGCATCGACTCGACCGTGGGCAACACCGGATACTTCGCCGGCATTACTCACGGTGAGGCGTTCGTCCGCGAGAGGCCAGAGGTGGTCTCCAAGATCCGGCTGTCGGACTATACCCTACGACGCGCTGTGGAGCCTCGTCTTGATATGATCAGACGGCAGGGCGGCAGAGCCGTCGGGTCGAAGGAAAGCTAAACCTATGTACCCCATAGACCTGCAAGGCAAGACCGGCATCGTATTCGGCGTTGCAAACCACCGGAGCAT
>CAUZJF010000235.1:0-4297 GCA_963579975.1 Dehalococcoidia bacterium | reverse complement strand
GCGGATCGACCGAACAGATCCGCGCCCGCCTGGTCGAGTATGTGCCGCTGTTCCGAGGCCGGTCGGACGTGCTGGACGTCGGATGCGGGCGGGGAGAATTTCTCGACTTGCTACGCGAGGAAGGAATTGCTGGGCGCGGTCTCGACATCAATCACGAAATGGTCGAAGTGTGTCGAGAGCGCGGTCTCGAGGCTGACGAGGGAGATGCGCTCGGCTATCTGTCCGCCCTGCCCGACAACTCGCTGGGGGGACTCTTTGCGGCCCAGGTGGTCGAACACCTGGAGCCGGACTACCTCATGCGGCTACTCGACACGGCCTACCACAAGGCGCGCCCTGGATCGAAGATCGTGCTCGAGACCATCAACCCCACGTGCTGGTACGCCTTCTTCGAGAGCTACATCCGGGACATCACCCACGTGCGACCGCTGCATCCCGACACGCTCAAGTACCTGATCCTTGCCAGCGGGTTTCAGAAAGTCGAGGTGCGCTACCGTGAACCGTTTCCCGACGAATCCAAACTGCAGCCGATTGCGCGGCTGTCGCCGGGTGAGTTCGCACCACCGGCCGAGCTCACGGCGTTCGTTTCTACCTTCAACGAGAACGTCACGAAGTTGAATCAGCTCCTCTTTACCTACCTCGACTACGTTGTGATCGGGGAACGCATCTAGTCTCGGAACCCCAAGGGTTACGCGGATGGACGCGGCCAAGCCTGGACCTGCCCAACTAGCCGACAGGGGATCGGTGTCAACCGTTTCGCTGGCTCGACCCGGCTGGCCCCTTCACACGATGGGCGCGTTCGGCCTCCTCGGTCGCATCGTGCTGGCGCTGCTCGTCTTCTCCGTCGCCCAGTCATTCTTTTGGGCTGGCCACGTGCCGCTCGTCCTGAAACTTGGTGTCGGAGCCGTCGGCTGTTTGGCATTCGTGCGCCCAGCCGAGGCGTTGCTGGTCGTCGCCGGTTTGACACCACTGGCCCGGATGTTCGGAACGAGGATTCTGACCGAGGCGTATCCCGCCCGCGTGACCGAGGCGATTGTCCTGGCGTTCCTCGCGGGCTGGTTGCTCCGAGGGCTCCGCCTCGACAGAGCAGCGCCGATGCCGGCTACGGTTCGAACACCCACCCTGCTGCTAGGCGTAACCGTGGCCGCCTCGTGCATGGTGCATCTGACTGTTTTGCAGGTCTGGAAGGACTATCCGTGGGAGTTTGTGAAGTTTTTTGCGGAGTATCTGACAACGGCATATCTCACGGCACCGATTCTCGATCTCAGGCCTTGGGCCGGGATTCTCTCCGGGTATGGCTTCATTGTCTCCGCCGCCATCGTGCTCGAAGGTCTGGCGCTGCTGCTGGCCGTCGTCGCCCTCACTCGAGACGATTCGACGCTGGTGCGTCGCTTGGCTCACATAGTCGTTGCCGGGGCTGTCGGCGCCGCGGCACTGAGCATCGTCCAAGTAGCCACGACAGCGGTCGCCAGCGGCGACATGGCTGGGTCATTGCCGCAACTCTTGAATCAGCGTTGGGCTCTCTTCGTGACCAAGGTCAACACGGCCGGGTCGTATTTCGTGCTCGTCTTGCCAATTGCTCTCTGGCTGGCGGCGTCGGCTAGACCTGGTATCAGGCGATTCACGTGGGTCGGGGCAAGTCTCATCATTGGCCTCGGACTCTGGCTGTCAGGTTCTCGCACGGTTCTGCTCCTGGTGCTCCTGATGCTCTTGGCCGGCGGCGTCTGGCTAGCACGTGCGCGTGTCCCCTTGACCGTCATTCGTCGGCCGCTTGGAATCGCACTCATCCTCGTGTTCGTCGGCGTCGGTGCGACACTCGGATATCGAATCCTTGAGTCGAGTGGCTCGGCAATGCTCGAGTCTCTTCGCTTCCGCTGGCTGTTCCTGGAGACCACCCTCAGGATGTTGGCCACCCGTCCCATGTTGGGAATCGGCGTGGGGAATTTTCTGTTTGCGTCCGAGTATTTTGGCTCAGAGGAACTGCTCACCCTCATCAGCAGAACCATGGGGACGCCACGCGAGAATCCCCATAACCAGTTCCTCCTCGTCGTGGCGGAGCTTGGTTTAATCGGCTTGTTCCTCTTCGTGTGGCTCCTCATGGCACCCTTGAAGCGACTCTGGAGGTCTACCGACACCCAGGCTCGATGGTCTGGGCTTCTCGACCTGGCGGTTGGTGTCGGATTGTTCGCTTGCCTCGTCACGCTGCTGGCCAATCATTCTCTCGTATACGCAGAAGTGGCATATACCTTCTGGATGGTGGTGGGGCTCGGGGCTGCGTTGGCCTGGTCCCCGCGACCGTCTGGCCCCGCGCTGGAGCCTGACCGCTCCTTCTTGCCATCGCGCTCGATACTGGTCGTTGCCACCCTCCTCATCGTCGTCGGGTCGGTACCCCTTCGCGCCCTCCAGGAACGAACCGCGATCGATCTGTCACGCATTTCGTACGGCTTTTACAACTGGGAGCTGGAAGGTGCCGAGCGTCGCGTCCGGTGGACGACCCGGCGGGCGAGATTCTTCGTTCGCCCCACCGTTCGACGCGTGCGGATCCCCCTCCGGGCTCTGCTGCCACAGCCCGGTTGGTCGTTTACGGTGGAAATATCACACAATGGTCGCCTGGTGGATCAGGTGCGTTTGGAGAACGATCGATGGCACGAGGTGAGCCTCGAAATGCCCCTGCGTGAGTCGCCGCGTTATGAGCGAGTCGATCTCAAGATCGGTCCGGTGTGGCATCCGTCCGATGAACTTCCTGGCAGTACCGACACGCGGGAACTCGGGGTCAAGGTGGGCGAGATTCGAACGTTCGAGGGAGACTAGATCCAGCCTTTCCACCAGTAGAACGCTATCGCGGCGTACTCGTGAAGGATCCCGCGGATCTGTTCCAGGCTGGCCCCACCTCCCTGGGAGTGTCTGTAGAACCGGCTTTGCGCCACCGGCACCGATGTCACATCCACCTCCGGCGCAAGCTTCCGCCAGGTCAGCGTCGCACGTCGCATATGGTACGGAGAGCTGATCAAGAGGATTCGCCCCCATCCGCGCTGATCCAGAATCTCGCGAACGAAGGCAACGTTTTCGTTCGTACTGGCGGCCTGTTGCTCGAGAACGATCGCGTCTGGAGGCACGCCAAGCGAGACCGCGAGGGTTTTCATGAGGTCGGCTTCTTTCAGAAAGAAGGCAAACCCGGATGAGAACACCAGATTCGAAGCGTGCCCGGCCTGAAAGAGGTCGGCCGCCAGGGCAACGCGCTCCTGGTAACCCCCTCCGGCCCTGCCGGACTCCCCAACGCCGCCGGCGAAGACCACAATGGCGTCAGCCGCTCTCGGCTGTTCGACGATTCGCAGCGGCTCGGCGACTGTCCACACCAAAGGACTCTGAAAGACGGCGACGTAGCCTATCGTCACACTCAGAACGGCCCAGGCGACGCGGCGACGGGCTGACCGGTAGAGCCGTCGTAGCGTGTCTTCCCACTGCCTGCCGGCCGCCGCACGCGTTGCCAGTGTCTCCTCGACCAACGCTGACATCTGGGCTATGCGTGTTTCCCAGCTGTTCTGCTGGGCCGCCTCAACGCGCCGTTCCGAGTCCGCAGGCGATGTGTCCTCAATAGACTGACGGATCCCTTCGACAAATGCTTCGGCATCGCCGGCAACCGTGACGACGCCCTGGTGTTCGGCGGCGAAGCGACGGATCTCTGGCAGATCCGTGGCTACGACCGGAATGCCCATCGCCAGGTACTCGTTGAGTTTCGTGGGATAGACGGACTCCGTGTACGCCGTCCTCAGATACGGAATCATCCCCACGTCGAATCCTCGGATAAATTCGGGCATCCTCGTGTGGGGCTGGGAACCCATGAACACGACGTTGTCCAGCCGTCTCAGATCATCAGCCTCGGCCTGCGCCGGGCCTACCAAGACGACAGTGGCGTCTATCTCTTGAGCGACGCGCTTGACTAGATCGAAGTTTACGTGACGGTGGATACCCCCGATGTACCCGATCAGCGGCGCTTTCAACGACTTCACCTCAGGGGCGACATCGATGTCCCGCCGAAACGTCGCCATATTCACGCCGAAGGGAAAGATGTGGACGTTCGGATGCTGACCGCAGCGCCGACGAAGCGTCTCACCCTGCACGAACACGAGATCGCTTCGGTCGAGGAGTCTGCGCTCACTCTTGGCGATCTTCAGCGGGCGCACACTGAGTTGCTCGAAATCGGCGATGCAATAATAGACAACGAGCTCGGGGTCGAGCCGGTCAATGAGGTCGACCACTATCGGAGTGGGAAGAAAGGTCCAGATAATCGGACGCTGGA
>CAUZJF010000234.1:0-4320 GCA_963579975.1 Dehalococcoidia bacterium | reverse complement strand
TCCCGTTTCGGTCAGAATCGTCTTCGAAAAGGGCCGCCACGTCGCGTCGCCGTAGACGAAGACCAGATAGCTGAACACGAACGACAGAAATCCCCAGAGAATGAACACGTGGGCCAGGCCGGCCCGGTCGCGGAAGGACACGCTCTGGAGCACCTTGGTCTGGCCGAACGCGAGCGGGATGGCTCCGATGAACCGACGGAGCGGTCGGTCGAGGCGGCCGGCCCGTTTCCCCAACAGCACCAGCTTGAATACGCGGTGGTACATGAGAAGGGCGGAGAGCCCGAAGGCGACGGCGGACGTAGCGTAGACGCCCGTCCAGGTTGGGATGTCGCCAAACAGCGTATCCGGGGGGGCCATGGTTTCCGAAGGGTACAGGGTGGGTTTCGACGCGTAAAGAGTGGGGGTTAGGGTCTAGGGGTTAGGGGTTGGTCGGCCTGCCACTCGACCAGCAGTTTATGGAGCAGGCCTTCGAGTAGTTTCAGCTCGTCAGCGGGAAGAGGGCCAAGTAACCGCTCGTGGGTGTTCAGTAGCGGCTCGGCGGCGGCGTTAACCATCTCCAGGCCGCCGGGGGTCAGCTCTACCGGCACGGACCGCCGGTCACCAGGGTCCGGCACCCGCCGGACCAGCGCGCGCTGGTCGAGCCGGTCGACCCGCGCGGTGATCCCGCCCGACGATACGAGAAGACGGTCGCATAGCTGTGTCGGCGTCAACCTCTGCTCGGGCGCTGCCAGTCGAAGGGTCATGAGAACGGCGAACTCGCCGGGACTTAACCCATAGCGCAGAATGTCCGAGGTCACCTCGCGGTCTATGGTCTGGAATGCGCTTACTATCCGTGCCCCGACGGCCAGGGGCGATGGGTCGGTGTCCGGCCACTCCCGCTTCCAAGCCTCTATAAAGACATCTACGGAGTCTCTTTTCATGTCGGGCATTATATCTTTGTCCTGAATATCTTAACAACAAGATAACTCTATTGCAGCAGATATCTTGATATTAAGATTCGCGATATCAAGATATCTCAAGGAGGCAAGTTATGTCTGAACGTCTAACGGTGCTGGTTGGGGGGCGACGGGTCAACAGGGTGGGGCCCTTGCTCGCACTCTCCTCGAAAAGGGGCACCGGGTAATCGGTATCACCCGCAATCCAGACTCGGAGGCAGCCGGCGCTCTGAGGGAACTGGGAGCTGAGGTCACGGTAGCGAGCTTCGATGACCAAAGCTCGTTGGAGCGGGCAATGCGCTGTTTCGACCCCGCGTTCACGATGTCGACTCCGCTCGAGGCCGGCATGGAGGCCGAGACTCGGCAAGGTATCGCGTTTGCCAACGCTGCTCAGGCCTCGGGCGTGGAGCACCTGCTCTACTTCCTCGGTCGGTAGTGCCGACAAGAGCACGGGGATCCCGCATTCCGAGAGCAAGTACAAGGTAGAACAGCATATCGCGACATTCGAAATACCCTACACGATCATCAGGCCCGTCTACTTCTTCGAGAACGTCTTCAACCCCTTCGTACTACCCAGTCTCAAGGCAGGTAAGCTGGCCAAAGCTATGCCCGTCGACCGGATGCTGCAGCAAATCTCGGTATAGAACATCGTGGCGTTCGTCGCCCTTGCCCTGGAAACCAGAGAGCGGTTCCTCGGTAAGAGTATCGACATCGCGTCCGATGAGATGACTGGAGAACAGGCCGCGAAGATAGTCTCGGAGGCTTCGGGACGAACAATAGAGTACGTTCAAACTCCGCTCGAGCAGGCACGCGCGATGAACGAGGGCTTCGCGCTCAACGTCGAATGGATGACCAACGTCGGATACAGCGCGGCTATCGCCGGACTGCGGAAACAACACCCCCAGGTCGGCTGGGAGACGTTCGCAGAGTGGGCTCGGAGACAGGACTGGACGGTGCTGGGCTCGTCGAACGAGCGAATCGCTTGACGATCGTCGCTACGGTCTCAGTCCTTAACGGAACACCACCAGAACAGTCGACGCCGTCGCCAGCCACAGAAAGATCGTGATGATAAGCGGAACGTCCGTGATCAGGACCTCCTCGGGGGCCTCCCCACGGTTCTTGGCGTGGACCAAAAACAGGTACCTGAAGAGGCCATAGACAACGAACGGTATCGTCAGCATCATCGCGTGATTTTCGGGAAGGTTAGGGGCAGTGAAGGTGTACAGGGTGTACGCCAGAAGAGTGGATGGCGCCACGATCGCGATGAACTGGTCCAGGAGCGGGACCGTGTACGAGTCGAGGGTCTGGCGCTGTCTACCTGCCAGGCCTTGCGACGCGACCATCTCGCTGCGCCTCTTGGCCAGCGCTATGAGAAGAGCGCCCAGGCCGGTGCAGGTGTAAAGCCACGGTGAGATCGGCACCTGAAGCACGGCCGCGCCCGCAACCGCCCGCAAGACGAATCCAGCACTAATGGCGAAGACGTCGAGCAGCACAATCCGCTTTAGAGCGACGGAGTACGTCGTCATCAGGACGAGGTAGGCCAGCGCCACCCATCCAAACTCCGGCACCAGCAGAAATGAGAGGCCGATGCTGGCGACGGTCAACGTCGCGGCGGCGGACCACGCAACCTGAACGGGAAGTCGCCCGGACGGTATGGGCCTTAGCCGCTTGGTCGGGTGCTCCCGGTCCGCTTCCAGGTCGAATATGTCGTTGACCAGATAGATCGCGGCGGAAAGCGCCGAGAATAGCACGAAAGCGAGACTGGTCTGGCCGATCAACGAAACGGCTCTACTCGTGTCCCCTAGCCCCCAAGAGTCATCGATCGTGAATATGAGAGCGAAGAATATGATCAGGTTCTTGGTCCACTGCTTCGGGCGCGCGGCTACGAGCAGCGACCTCAGGACGCCTGGAACGGAAGCTCGCAATGCCTGCTCTCGGGGGGTCTCCATGTTTTGGATAATACGCTCGGTTCGCTGAAGCAGTCAACGCAAATGAGGTACACGTGCGTAGCTTGGCGGACCAGGCAACTCTCGTCGGTGCGAATCTGCACTGTTCGACGGAATCAGGGCTGGCGGAAGGGCCATCAGCCGTGAGTCCCGGACCGCTCCGGCCCTTTGGGCAACACGTTGACATCGGATGTCGGCTTCATTACGATACTTGGCAGTCGGTTCTGGAGACTGCCAAGTATGTTGCTGCATCTTCCGGGACCGCTCACAGCTAATAGGAGGAATCCAGCATGGCCGCACAGTCGAAAGTCTCGTTCAAACCTCTCGGAAACCGCATAGTAGTGGAACCCAATGAAGATGAAGCTCAGATGAGCGCGGGCGGGATCTACATCCCGGATACGGCCAAAGAGAAGCCCCAGGAAGGCACGGTCGTCGCCGTAGGTCCTGGCAAGATTAACGACGATGGCAAGCGAATACCCATGGATGTCGAGGTCGGAGACATAGTCGTCTACTCCAAGTACGGCGGCACCGAGTACAAAGAGGGCGAAACCGAGTACATGGTCCTTCGAGACGACGACGTTCTCTTCAAGAAGTAGTGCAGCGGCCGGCCCAGCCTGAACCGCTGGTCGTATGGACGCTGACCGCAAAGTAAGAAGCGGCTCTGAGGTAGTTCCAGGGCCGCTTTTTCGTTAAAGGGTCGCATACAAAAGCCCGCTATACCGAGGCAGATCTGCAACATTGGCGGAGCTTGAGCAGCAGCCCGTGTTCGCCTTACCTGCACCTCATGTAGAGATGTGACTCGGTCCGTGGCCCACATGCTGTGGCCCTGCGGACCTGGCAATTAGCCCCCAAATCCGTCCCTCTGACGCTTGACCGCGCCTTGGCAGGCCGTTGTTATAATGGCGCCCATTCCCAGGTCTGACCCCATAACCTCCTCTCCCTCGATGGCAGAGGAATGAGGTGAGGGTGATATCCGCAGCGGAGAACCATTGTTCACTCACCTCCACAACCACACCGAATACAGCTTCATGCTGGACGGGCTGAGCCGACTGGAAACTGTCGTGGTTCGCGCGAAGGAGCTGGGCATGGACAGCCTGGCGATCACCGACCATGGCGGCCTCTACGGCGCCATCGACTTTTACCGGATCGCCTTGGACGCCGGGGTCAAGCCGATAATCGGGTGCGAGATGTACGTCGCACCGGGCAGTCGGCACGACCGTACTCCCGGAGACAAATCACCCTTCCACCTGACCGTGCTCTGCAAGGACATCACGGGCTATCGCAACCTCGTCAAATTGGTCTCCGCCGCGAACCTGGAGGGCTTCTACTACAAGCCTCGTATCGACCGAGAGATCCTTCAGCGACATCACGAGGGACTGATCGTGCTTTCGGGATGTCCCAGCGGCGAGGTCCCGTCGCTTATCTCGCAAGGACGGACT
>CAUZJF010000233.1:0-4333 GCA_963579975.1 Dehalococcoidia bacterium | reverse complement strand
TACCTGATCGGTGAAGGCCCGGTGGCCGTCGAACTGCCCGACTTAGCCGAGGCACTTGGTGAAGGATGGAGCCAGATTCTGACAGATTCCTTCGGGGAGTTCTTCATCCAAGTGTACCTGGAGATGTATATATCTCCGGAGCGGGCTTCGCTGGCAGCTACCGGATGGGGTGGGGACCGCTTCAGCCTGCTGAAAAGCGGCGACGAGACGCTCCTATACGCGCTGATCGACTGGGATGGGGAGGACCATGCCATGGAATTCTTCGATGCCTTCCTGGAGTTCGCCCAGGCTCGGACCGGTCTGCAATGGGGGCACCCGGCGGAGGACGACACCCAACGACTCATGAGTCTCCAAGGCCAGGTGGTCTTCCTGGACTTGACTAGCTCCCGAACGTTGCTCATCTTTGCTCCCGATATAGAGCTCCTTGAGGCGGCCAGATCGCCCCCTGACGGGACGTGACCCTGGGTGCTCAGTGAGAACGGTTTCGAAATCTCGACACACACCCCACCTGCGATTTCGCCGTGGGTAGGACCGAGAGGTTCAGAGAGTGCTCCGTCGCTGCCGGTGGAGTCCGTTATAAGAGCTCTACGAGGCTACGCGGAGGCAGGCGGTGCGGAAGAGCTGCTGGCGAAGTACGGTCTGACGCCCAAGGATATCGAGCAGGCGGTACGCGGCGTTGTCCGCAGCAAGGACTCCTAACCCTCCGGCTCCATCCTCGTCGCGGATTGCACGAGCCCGTTGGCGCTTCTGTCGTAGTCGAGTCCCGCCGACGTGGTCTTAGCGTGTTGTTCCTAGGGCGACGCGCCGAACTTCAGATTTGTAAGCCTGTCCACCAGGGTCACCAGGTCGTCTAGACCGTCAGCCTTCACCTTGCCCGATTCCTTGACGCGCGGGACGACGACATCGTCCGGCTTGTCGAGGAGGGACGGCTTGGAGGCTCGCTGATCTCGACGATCGTCGACAGGGGACTCCCGGCCACGCCCGCTGTGAAAAACTCGATGGGAAAGATGGTCCGCGCCATAGATCCCAAGGTCAGAGCCGCTGGTCCTGTGACTGCCAGGTCTCAGATGGTCGCGGTCGCCTCGGTCGCGACTATCATGTTTACGGACATTGTAGGCTCCAGCGCGCTAATGGAGTAGCTGGGGGACCGCGTCACGCAGGAAGTCCTTTGTCTCCATGACGACATCATTCGAGGGAGGACGAGCGCATATGGTGGCGTTGAGGTCAAGTCCATGGGGGACGGGTTCATGCTGACGTTTTACAGCGTCCGGAGTGGGGTGGCCTCCGTGGTGGATATGCAGCGCACCCACGACGCCCATAACCGACTTTCGCCCAGAGACCAGCTCGCCGTACGTACAGGTATCACAGTAGGAGAACCCATTCGTGAGGAGAGGGACCTGTTCGGACAGGCTGTCAATCACGCCTCACGAATGGTCGATGGGGAGACCGGCGTGACTCAGTACCGCGACCGCTAGCCCTGCCGGCGCATCATCTGCATTAACTGGCTGCGGCCCTTGCCGGACGTCATCTGGCGCATGAGCTTCTGGACCTGGCGGAACTGGTTCAGGAGTTGGTTTACGTCCCGCGCAGAGGTCCCGCTGCCCCTCGCAATGCGACGCCTGCGGCTCCCGCCGATGATCTCCGGTCTGCGTCGCTCCTCAGGGGTCATAGAGTGGATCACCGCCTCGATCCTCCCCAGGTCATTCTCGTCGACCTCTTGCTCGCCCATCTTTCCGCGCAGGCCCGAGAGGCCTGGGATCATCTCCATTACCTGACTGATGGGCCCCATCTTTTTGAGTTGTTGGAGCTGTCCCAGGAAGTCGTCGAGATCGAAGGTCGCGCTCCGTATCTTCTCCTCCAATTTGACGGCTTCCTGCTCATCGAAGGTCGTCTGGGCCTTCTCCACTAGGGTCAGCATGTCCCCCATGCCGAGGATGCGCGACGCCAGTCTGTCGGGATAGAAGGGTTCGAGCGCGTCGACGCGCTCTCCCGTGCCGATGAATTTGATAGGAAGCCCCGTCGTCGAAGCGATCGACAACGCTGCGCCTCCGCGAGCGTCTCCGTCCAGCTTGCTGAGGACGAGCCCGGTTAGTCCGATGCGTTCGTGGAACTCCGCCGCGACCCGGACGGCGTCCTGGCCCGTCATGGCGTCTATCACCAACAGCGTCTCGGCTGGTGATACGGCGTCTCTGACCTCCATCAGCTCGTCCATCAGTTCGTCGTCTACCTGGAAGCGTCCGGCCGTGTCCACGATGGCCCATGCCGCGTCCAGCTCGGCGGCCCGCTTGACCCCATCCCTGGCCACCGTGGCCGTTGTGTCCGACGTGCCGTTCTGGTAGACCTCCACGTCGACCTGCTTGCCCAACGTCTCCAACTGGTCGATGGCGGCCGGTCTCTGTAGGTCGGCGGCGACCAGCACCGATCTCTGCTGAGACTGTTTGAGGTGAAGTGCGAGCTTTGCGGCCGTCGTGGTCTTGCCCGAGCCGTTGAGTCCGGCTATTAGCATCACCGACGGGGAGCTCTTGGCCGGGCTAAGCCGCTGAACGCCTCCGCCCAGCATGGACGTCAGCTCCTCGTTGGTGATCTTGACTACCTGCTGGCCCGGCGTCAGGCTCTTGAGGACATCATTCTGAAGCGTTCGTTCCCGGATGCGGGCGATCAGGTCTCGGGCGACCTGGAAGTTGACATCAGCCTCGAGCAGGGCCATACGAATCTCGCGCAGACCCTCATCAACATTCTTTTCGGTTAGCCTGCCTCTGGCGCTCAAACGCTGTAGGACGCCGTTCAGCTTTTCCGACAGGGCCTCGAACATTGGTCTCTCCCTGACTGATGGTAGGGTGGCCTCTGAGAGGCGGTCAAGCGTCTACGCGGGACACGATGAGCAATCAAAACGCGCACCCCCCCCCCCCGGTTGTCGGGATCGGTGCGCGCGGCGTCTCGCCGGCGGGCGCTAGGTTGCGGGGTTTACGGTCTCGACCAGATCACTCATGACCGAGGCCATGAATTGAACGCTGGCAATTGTCTTGTGGTACTCCATGCGAGTGGGCCCTACGACGCCCACGGCACCGACGGCCTGATGCGGTATGCCGTACTGGCATATAACGATACTTAGGGGCCAGAGGACGTCGCCGCGGTTCTCCTCCCCAATTTTTACACTCACGACACCCCCATCTGGCGTTTCCTCCAGGATCGCCTGGACGAGGCTGCCGTCTTCCAACCCTTCCACGATGGAGCGGATCCTGTCATTCTCGGCGAACTCGGGCTGGCTGAGGAGGTTTCTGAGACCGTCTACGTAGTGGTCGCTGTATGCGTCTCTTTCCTCGTCTCTAAGGATCACGACTGCGGCGTCTACCACCGTTTCTTCCAGGGGACTGAGCGCCACGTTCCTCGATTCTATCTCACGGCGAGTGAGGCCCTGTAGCTGGTTCCTCATCTTGTTGGCGGTTGTCTCGAGTTCTGGCGCGTTCACTGGCGTCTCAAAGCGTATGAGGTGGCGCCGTAGGCGCGCCTGCTCCATCACAATAATGAGCATGGCCAGGAAGTCTTGGACCTGGACCAGCTCGAGATGCTTGACTCTGGATTCCTCGGCCTTTGCGAAGGTGGTTATGGCCATGTTCCCGACAAGCTGGGAGAGAATGGTGGCTGCCGCGCTGGTCCACTCGTCTACGTCGCGCTCGACGTCGCCAAGCTGTTTCCGCACAGACCGTCTAGTGTTGGGCGGGATGGGCCTCGCCTGGCGCGCGGCCATCGACTCGACGTACAGCCGGTAGGCCTTGTCGAGCGGAACGCTGCCGGCCGACTGGTGGCTCCGGGTCGTGTAGCCCTCCTCGTCCAGCCTCGCCACCTCTTTTCGGATCGTTGCGGGACTCACCTCGAGGTTGTGCGAGCGGGCGATGGTCTCCGACCCGATAGGTGTCGCCGTTCGAGTGTAGTGGTCGACGATCAGGTTGAGGATCGTCTCTTGCCGTTGCGTGAGCATCAGTACCTTATGGCGTCGGCTGGCGAACGTGTCCTCGTGAGATCCGGTCTTTGCGAAGGACATCCGAGGACGGTTCCCACTGTATCAGGTCTAGTATAACGTCGCATCGGGTGAGCAGACCGAAAACTGACGTAAGAGACCACCACCGGGGTGGATGTTCTTTTGGGACCTGTCGATCGGCTCGCTCGCCGTTGAAATGCTGGACGGCTGGTTGCTATACGGCCTCTCAGTACCAGGGCGGTGCGGTGATATGGAAATCACATGGATCGGGCACTCATCCCTCAGGCCCCGAACAAACGAGGCCACGCTCGTCACGGACCTCTATGCCGACTCGGTGGGATTCGTGATAGGACG
>CAUZJF010000232.1:0-4334 GCA_963579975.1 Dehalococcoidia bacterium | reverse complement strand
ATCTCCGAGTACGGCCTGGAGCAGAAGGCGCTGACGACCTTCACGACCCGCATCGACACGATCTTCGGTGTCACCTTCGTCGTGCTGGCACCGGAGCACCGATTAGTGGATGAGCTGACGACGCCGGAGCACCGGGCCGAGGTAGAGACGTACGTCGAGCAGGCCCGCCGACAGACCGAGGTCGAACGGCTTTCCACCGACAAGGAAAAGACCGGCGTCTTCACGGGTGCTTACTGCGTCAACCACCTGAACGGCGAGCGCGTCCCTATCCTGGTGGCGGATTACGTGCTGGGGACCTACGGCACCGGCGTGGTCATGAGCGTGCCGGCCCACGACCAGCGCGACTTCGAGTTTGCCAAGAAGTACGACCTGCCAATCAGGACGGTCGTCGCGCCCCCCGACTGGGACGGCGGCGAGCTGGAGCAGGCCTACCTGGAGGAAGGCACCCAGGTCAACTCGGGCCAGTTCGACGGGCTGCCGAGCAACGAGGGTATGGAACGCGTCGTCGACCACATCGAGACCCGCGGTTGGGGAAAGCGCACAGTCGCCTACCGCGTCCGCGACTGGCTGATCTCTCGCCAGCGTTACTGGGGGACACCCATCCCGATCATCTACTGCGACAAATGCGGCACCGTACCCGTCCCGGAGAAGGACCTGCCAGTCCTGCTGCCCGAGGACGCCGAGTTCAACCCGACCGGCGAATCGCCGCTGGAGCTGCATCAGGGGTTCGTCAACGTCGACTGTCCCAACTGCGGGCGGCCGTCCAAGCGTGAGACCGACACCATGGACACCTTCGTTGACTCGTCCTGGTATCAGCTGCGCTTCACTAGCCCGCACTACGCCGATGGCGCTTTCGATCCCGAGGCCGTCAAGATGTGGAACCCGGTCGACCAGTACACGGGCGGCGCCGAGCACGCCGTCATGCACCTGCTGTACGCCCGCTTTTTCACCCGAGCGCTGCGAGACCTGGGGCTGGTCGACTTCGACGAGCCATTCATCCGGCTGTTCAACCAGGGCCACATAATCGCCGACAGCCACAAGATGAGCAAGTCGCGCGGCAACGTCGTCGCGCCCGACGAGTACGTCTCCGAACTGGGCGCCGACGTCGTGCGCTGCTACCTGATGTTCCTGGGCCCATGGGACCAGGGCGGCGAGTGGAGCGACTCGGGCATCAACGGCATGGCAAGGTGGATGAACCGCGTTTGGGAACTGTCCGAGCGAGAGGCTACCAAGCTGGACGACATCCCACCCGACGACGACGCGGTCCGTGACCTGAGCCGCGCCGTTCACAAGACCATAAAACGAGTCATCGACGACCTGGAGCGCTTCAAGTTCAACACCGCGCTGGCGGCGCTGATGGAGTACAGCAACACGCTAGGCCAGGCCTGGGAGCGCGGCGGCGTCGACTCGGCGACGTGGAACGACGCCATCGAGAAGCTGCTGGTCCTGATGGCCCCGATGGCGCCCCATGTAACCGAGGAACTATGGGAGCGGACCGGACACGCCTACAGCATCCACAATCAGACGCTGCCCGAGTGGGACGAGGCGCTGGCCGCCGACGAGATGATCACGCTCGTGGTCCAGGTCAACGGCCGCCTGCGCGACCGCATCGAGGTGCCAGTCTCCATCACCGAGGACGAGGCCAAGAAGCTGGCCCTGGGGAGCGAGCGCGTCCTGCCCCACATCGCCGGCAAGGACGTCGCGAAGGTAATCTACGTCGAAGGCCGGCTGGTAAACATCGTGGCGCTGTAGTGGCCACCCGGTTTCCACCAGCGAGTATTGTTGCCACCCGGCCAACCCGACTAAAGAGCTAGGTCCGTGACCTGCTTTCGAAGAGGGCGTTGAAAAACACCTTGACATATATTGTTCATAATGTCGATTATCGCAGCGAGGCCCAATCGGATAGCGGCTTCGTAGTCCTCTACCAGTGTTTCATCCCCTTCGTACCTTGGATGGATTATTGAATCTCTGAAGCTCCTAAACTCTTTGAATCTAGGCCAAGATGGCAGTTGAGATAAAACGCCTTGCTCTTCTGATCGAACAAGAGGAGAATCCCGGCACCGTTAGACGTTTCATTTGTATCGAATTTACTAAGAAACTCGTTCACCAAGTTCAGAATCTGTTGCTTTGGCTTTGGGCTATCGGGCACGACTAGCTTGTCTTGGGCGACATTCATCAGTTACACATCCCCTTTCGGAAACTGAACTCTCACTCCGCTACGCGATCACCTTGAACTCGTAGCTCAACGTGTTCAGGTCGCCCTCCGCGAACCGGCTCATGCGTAGCGGTTTGATATCGACCGTGCTGGCCGCTCCGTCCAGGACCAACTCGGCCATGCAGATGCCCACCGTCGGCGAGAGCTTGAAACCGTGGCCGCTGAACCCGGTGCAAACGTACAGGCCGTCGATACCGTCAACCCTGTCGATGATCGGGTGCAGGTCGGGCGTCGACGTGTACAGCCCCGCGTAGCCGGTATAGAACTCGCCGTCCGCCAGGTCCGGGATGCGCTTGGCCAGTCGCGTCCAGACATCCTGCACATAGTCCATGCTCGGACGGGGGTTGTACGTGTCCGGGTCTACCTCCGCCTCGACATTTCCATTGCCCACCAGCGTGAGGTCGGCCCCTTCGGGACGGAAATACGTCAGGTTCGCCATGTCCGCCCCGCCGGGCATCGACGGCAGCTTGTCCATCGGCCGGCGGATGAAAAACACCTCGTGCCGGGTCGCCTCCAGTGGCACCTCGACGCCCAGCGTCGGCAAGAACCTCGCCGACCACGGCCCCGTCGCCACGACCGCAATCGGCGTCTCGTACCGCTCGGTGGCCGTTGTCACAGCCACAACCCGGCCATTCTCGATCTCGACACCGGTCGCCGGCGATTCCAGCACGACGTCGGCGCCCATGTCTCTGGACCGCGCCGCGTACGCCATCGCCGTTCCCGATGGGTCGGCGTGTCCAGACTCCGGCTCCCAGCCGAAGGCTTCGCTGTCGCCGAATTCGAACCCCGGAGCCAACTCCTGCGCCTCCTGCCGGCTGACGATGCGAGCGTCGACCCCGACCGCCTGCTGGATGGCGACGTTGTGCTCTATTCCGCCGACGGCGTCCTCGGGCACGAACAGCATGAAGCCCGTTTTCACGAACGCCACGTCGCCGCCGACGATCTCGTCGAAGTTCATGAAGATCTGGTAGCTCTCCCACGACAGCCGCGTGCACACCTCGGTCGAGTAGTGCATGCGGATGATCCCCGAAGAGCGCCCCGTCGAGCCCGAACCCAGCCTGTCGCGTTCGAGCAACACCGGCGCCTTCACACCGCGCGACGCCAGGTTGTAAAGGATGCTCGTCCCCATAACGCCGCCGCCGATTACGACGGCTTCCGTGGTCTTGGTCATCGATCCTTATTTCGGTCCGATCAACGACAGATTGGCAATCGGCAGCGCTTCTGCCCCCAGATGAGAGAGGTCGACCACCTTGGAAGCGTTGTCGATATCGATTCCGACTATCCGTCCCCCCGCATCGAAATCAACGACCACCCCCGGCGCTACTTCGTTCGAGTCTGTGCTGACCCGGGCGGACAGATCTATGTACAGCGAATCGGTCTCAGCGTAGTAATGGAACTTCATTGGTTTCGCTCCTCGAAGTTGCGGTCCGGGAAGGCGTTACGAACCGTCTGACCATCTTCCAGCGTTACCACCCTCAGATACTTGCCAATTTCAGACCCATAAGCCCAGTGGCGTATTCGCCCATCCGGTTGCACTTGCCGTGCCGCGGGATTAGAAAGAGCATGTTCACACCACTCTTTCTTGATGTATGGCCTTTTCCGCAGCATTTGATCATCAAAGTACCGAGTTGTATTCATGTCGCGAACCTAGAGAGCCTGGGCCCTCCTCGGCGCCCGTCAAACCCCTACAGCTTGGCATATAATACCCGACGCGTCTAATACACAACCACACACGATAGGAGCGCACGTTGGAATTCACCATCACGGTGCTGCCGGGCGACGGCATAGGGCCCGAGGTCACGGGCGAGGCCGTCAAGGTCCTGGAGGCCGTCGGCGGCCGGTTCGGGCACAGCTTCGACCTCCGGTTCGGCAAGATTGGCGGCAGCGCCATCGACGAGTCCGGCACCCCCCTACCCGACGAGACCCTAGCCCTTTGCGAAGACACCGACGGTATCCTCTTCGGAGCCGTGGGCGGCCCGAAATGGGACGACCTCAACTCCAGCGTCCGGCCGGAGCAGGGCATCCTCGGGATGCGAAAAGGTCTCGGCCTGTACGCCAACCTCAGGCCTGTGAAGGTCTCCCCGGCGATCATCAACTCGTCGCCGATCAAACCCCACCT
>CAUZJF010000231.1:0-4336 GCA_963579975.1 Dehalococcoidia bacterium | reverse complement strand
GCCTCGAGCAGGCTGTCCCGCGTGTCGGCCAGGAACTCGTGCTGCTCGCCGTTGATCGTTGCAGTGATAACGATGCGTTCGCTCAAAGTTCCTAGCCCTCGCTAGCCCTCTCGGCCGCCTTACGGAGCGTACGCTCCACGAGGACCGCCGAGAGGTGCTTTCGCTGCTTGATGGTGCCGCGCATGTCGTCGATGGGCCGTGCGGTCGCTTTTGCGGCCTCCCCGGCCGCCTTGATCGTCTCATCTGTCAGCGGCTTGCCGACAATGGCGCTGACGGCGTCCGGCACCATGAGCACCGTGGGCGCCACAGCGCCGATGGCGATCCGGGCGGCGCTTACGTTGTTGCCCTCGAAGCGGACGTAGGACGCCGCGTTGGTGACGGCGATGTCCATCTCGTTACGGGGAATGAAGCGCTCCCAGGCGGCGCCACTGTTCGGCGCCGGCGATGGGAACTGCAATGAGACGACGAATTCGCCGGCCTGCAGTACGTTTGTGCCCGGGCCGGTAGTGAACTCCTCGATCGCTATGCTGCGAGTGCCGTTCGGGCCGGCTATGTTCGCCGTGCCCTGCAGCACGATCATGGCCGGAACGGAGTCCGCGGCCGGACCGGAGTTGCAGAGGTTACCACCGAGGCTGGCTCGGCCCTGGATGGCGATGCCGCCGATAACCGTTGCGGTCTCAACCAGCGCCGGATAGAGGCGCTTCACGGCGTCGTCGCCATAAATGATGTAGCAGGGTGTAGCGGCGCCGATCGTGAGGCCGGCATCGGCGTCGTAGGTCAGCTGTTGCGTCTCAGGAATTGGCTTGATGTCCACGAAGAGACTAACGGGGCGGCGGCGCTCCCGCGCCTGGACGATGATGTCGGTGCCGCCAGCCAGGACCCGGGCGGTACCGCCACCCTGGGATAGCAGAGCCACGGCTTCCTCAACGCTGGAAGCCCTGGCGTATTTGACATCCTGCAAGTTTTTTTCTCCTCTGCCCTAACCGTAGCTTTTATGACATTGAAGGTAAAGCGGGGGCTGGCAAGGGCAAAACAGCTCAAGATCGCCTATAGCGTCGATTAAGCAGGTCCATTCACAGGGAATCGTCTGGGAAAAGGCTCGGTCAATTGACTGACCGGCTCAGGCGGTGTTACTCTGACGAACGTGCCAAAAAGGCAAGCCCGCCTTCTGTGCGGGCCGCACCTTGACAACTGAATAGCGAAAGGAAGTATGGGTAAACCCGTTTAATAACGGTATTCCGGACTCGATTTATCGAGATTCCAGGTTCTAACGGAGAGTTTGATCCTGGCTCAGGATAAACGCTGGCGGCGTGCTTCAGGCATGCAAGTCGAACGCCCCGATTCGTCGGGGAGTGGCGGACGGGTGAGTAACACGTAAGCAACCTGCCCAGAAGTGGGGAACAACTTGCTGAAAGGCGAGCTAATACCGCATGTGATGGTCTTTCTACGGGAGGATCATTAAAGGCTTCGGCCGCTTCTGGAGGGGCTTGCGCTCGATTAGCTAGTTGGTGGGGTAACGGCCTACCAAGGCAACGATCGATAGCTGGTCTGAGAGGATGGTCAGCCACACGGGGACTGAGATACGGCCCCGACTCCTACGGGAGGCAGCAGCTAGGAATCTTGGGAATGGGCGAAAGCCTGACCCAGCAACGCCGCGTGGGCGATGAAGGCCTTCGGGTCGTAAAGCCCTTTTGTGGGGGAAGATGATGACGGTACCCCACGAATAAGCCACGGCTAACTACGTGCCAGCAGCCGCGGTAATACGTAGGTGGCGAGCGTTGTCCGGATTTACTGGGCGTAAAGGGCGTGCAGGCGGTTCGTTAAGTTCGAGGTGAAAGCTCCCGGCTCAACTGGGAGAGGTCCCCGGATACTGGCGGACTTGAGGGAGGCAGAGGAAAGTGGAATTCCCGGTGTAGTGGTGATATGCGTAGATATCGGGAGGAACACCAGTGGCGAAGGCGGCTTTCTGGGCCTTACCTGACGCTGAGACGCGAAAGCGTGGGGAGCGAACCGGATTAGATACCCGGGTAGTCCACGCCGTAAACGATGGACACTAGGTGTGGGGGGTATCGACCCCCTCCGTGCCGAAGCTAACGCAATAAGTGTCCCGCCTGGGGAGTACGGCCGCAAGGCTAAAACTCAAAGGAATTGACGGGGGCCCGCACAAGCAGCGGAGCGTGCGGTTTAATTCGTCGCAACGCGAAGAACCTTACCAAGGCTTGACATGCTAGTGGTACCGATCCGAAAGGTGAGGGACCCTTCGGGGAGCTAGCACAGGTGCTGCATGGCTGTCGTCAGCTCGTGCCGTGAGGTGTTGGGTTAAGTCCCGCAACGAGCGCAACCCCTGTTGCCAGTTAATTTCTCTGGCGAGACTGCCCCGTAAAGCGGGGAGGAAGGCGGGGATGAAGTCAAGTCAGCACGGCCCTTACGTCTTGGGCCACTCGCACGCTACAATGGACGGTACAACAGGTTGCCAAGGAGCGATCCGGAGCTAATCCCGAAAGCCGTCCTCAGTTCAGATTGCAGGCTGAAACCCGCCTGCATGAAGTCGGAGTTGCTAGTAACTGCCGGTCAGCACACGGCGGTGAATACGTTCCCGGGCCTTGTACACACCGCCCGTCACGCTATGGAAGCCGGTAACACCTGAAGTCGCTGAGCTAACCGCAAGGAGGCAAGCGCCGAGGGTGGGATCGGTAACTGGAGCGAAGTCGTAACAAGGTAGCCGTAGCGGAAGCTGCGGCTGGATCACCTCCTTTCTAGGGAGCGCGCGTAGGCGTTCTAATCTGCCTAACGGTCGTGAGGCATGCCTACAAGCATCCTAGGTCGGTCGGCACCCCTTCTTCGGAAGGGAGCCGTCAGAGCTGTGTCCGCTCCAAGGACACAACCGGTTACCCACCGGTCAGCTTCCTTTCGCTATTTAGAGGTCAAGGTGCGGCCTTTTCGCCTCCAACGGGCGTTTTGCCCGGCCAACCGGGGCCATTAGCTCAGCTGGTTAGAGCGCGGTCCTGATAAGACCGAGGCCGGTGGTTCGAGTCCACCATGGCCCACCAGCTCTGCCTGGTGCGGCCAGGCGACAAAGTCCCGGCTGGCGGACACGAAAAAAGGGGCCGTAGCTTAGTTGGGAGAGCGCCGCCTTTGCACGGCGGAGGTCAGGAGTTCGAATCTCCTCGGCTCCACCAGAGATATTGCGCATGGGGCAGCGCTTGTAATAGGATGAACAGTGGAGTCTGAATGAAGCGACGCGGAACTAATCCCCAGACCTGAATCCCTGACGCGGTGTGACCGTTTGCAATCGGCCTGCCTGTTAGGCCGATTTTCGTGTCTCGGGGGCCGTGAGACCAGGTAGAGAAGACGATGACGGGGGCCGGAAGAGTCCTTCCCTGAAGAGGAAGCACTGGTCCGGCCGGCGGCTTCGCCGGAGTCCTTCCCGCAAGTGGAAAGGCAGCACCTTTAACAACTGAATAGAGAGTACTGCTGGTACTTCAATATTTCGATTGTGCGTGGACTTTAATGTAGGTCAAGCTACTAAGGGCGCGCGGAGGATGCCTTGGCGTCATGGGCCGAAGAAGGGCGTGGCAAGGCTGCGAAAAGCTCCGGTTTGTCGTCTAGCAAACTTAACCGGAGATTCCCGAATGGGGAAACCCAATCCGAGTCATGTCGGATTGCCCTGGACTGAACACATAGGTCCAGTGGCGGGAACCGGGGGAACTGAAACATCTTAGTACCCCGAGGAAAAGAGATTATTCTCCTAGTAGCGGCGAGCGAACGGGGAAGAGCCCAAACCATCTTTGCTTAACGGTCTGCAGACCTATGCACTGGTGGGGTTGTAAGGTTCGGCATCAGGCTCTGCAGAGGCTGGAAGAAGTTACAAAACGTCACTTTAGGCGAAGGTTCCTGGAACGGACCGCCGTAGAGGGTGAGAGACCCGTAGCCAAAAAAGTAGACGCCTTCTGCTGAATACCTTGAGTACCGCGGGACACGAGAAATCCCGTGGGAAGCTGGGGAGACCACTTCCCAAGGCTAAATACCCATGATGACCGATAGTGAACTAGTACCGTGAGGGAAAGGTGAAAAGCACCCCGGGAGGGGAGTGAAATAGATCTGAAACCGCGTGCCTACAAGCAGTCGGAGCCTCGATTCGTCGGGGTGACGGCGTGCCTATTGAAGAATGAGCCGGCGACTTACTTTGTGTAGCAAGGCTAAGCAAGGGGACTTGCGGAGCCGTAGCGAAAGCGAGTCTGAATAGGGCGAACAAGTTGCACTGAGTAGACCCGAAACCAAGTGAGCTACCCATGGCCAGTGTGAAGCCCCGTTAATCGCGGGGTGGAGGCGCGAA
>CAUZJF010000230.1:0-4338 GCA_963579975.1 Dehalococcoidia bacterium | reverse complement strand
CAACGACGAGGTCTGGATCATACGGGTGGATGCACTTTCGCACCAGAATGAACTTCACAGACTTCGACCTAGAACAAACTCCTCACGGCTCTAGCGTATCTGAGTACGTCGATGTGCCCACGTCCGGCGAGCCGCTCCGGCTACCCGTCCTTGTCGCTCGCGGCGCGCAGGAAGGGCCGACTGTCGCAGTATTGGGTGGGGTGCACGGCGACGAGTACGAAGGCCCCCACGCCATCCGAACGGTCTTCTCTTCGCTTGACCCGGCCAGCCTCAGTGGGACCTTCGTTGGGGTGCCCCAGACCAACCCTCCGGCATTCGCGGCCGGCACACGGACCAGCGCTCTAGATGGGCTGAACCTCGCGCGGGTGTTTCCAGGGAGCCCGGACGGACAGCCGACGGAACAAATCGCGCACCATCTCAGCGAGTCCATCATTGCCAAGTGCGACTTCCTGATCGACCTCCACAGCTCCGGGACGCTCTGGTCGATGCCGACGCTGGTCGGCTACAACGCTCGGGAAAGCGATGCAGGCCGCCGGTCTGGTGAGGCCGCGATGGCCTTCGGCGCCCCTGTCGTGTGGGGGCACCCGGACATCGCCAGAGGCCGCACGGTCACCGAGGCCGCTGACCGCGATATCCCGTGGCTCTACGCCGAATGCCCCGGCGGCGGCTGGCTGCACCTCGACAGCGCCGCGCTATACGCTCGAGGCGTCCGGAACGTGATGGCGCACTTGGGCATGTTGCCCGGTCCGGTCAACGCACCACGACCCAAGTTCCGGCTCTACGGCTCGGGCGACATAGACTCTGCTGCAACGGCGGGTGCCACGGGCTTTCTGGTCCGGCAGGTGGAGCTTCTCGACCGCGTGCAGGAAGGCGACGTGCTGGGTAGGGTAACGGGGTTGGCCGGAGAGACGTTAGAGGAGGTACGCGCCGGATCAGACGGGGTCCTGGTCTTCATGCGGGCAGTCCCTTCGACCACCGCCGGGGACCTGGTGTTCATGCTGGCGAGCGAGAGTCCGTAGACTTCAGCTTCGCAAGCCGGTCTTGCCGGAGGGCCTAGAAGCGTTCGACGAACCATCTCGGCGGACCGCCGCCTACGAAATCGTGATCGGCGATGATTTCATCCAGCCTCTTCGGCCACCAGGCCATGCCTTCTTCGTGCGCGTAGGCCAGGCTGCCGTGGAGATTGAGGGCGATCAAAATTATACCGGTCCCAGAAGCGCTCCAGGGGCCGGTCAGCAAGGTAGCCTTCGACCTGACCCCGGGCGAATGGGATACTAACCGTCGTCGTGAACCAGGGAACTTTGTAGAAATCCTCAACGGGGTCGCCCCAATCGCAGCGATTGAAGTCGATTATGCCTTCGAGTCTTCCCTCGCGGACGATGAGGTTATCCGGATGGTAGTCATCGTGCTGAAAGCGGACGGGGCTTTTGCGTAGAAGGTCGAGGTTCAGCTCGATGTAGTGCTGAACGTCTGCTTGGCCCCTGAAAGCCAGTCCGTATTCGCGATCCTGAGCGATCTTACGCTCGTACTTTGCGACCCGCTTCTCAAACCAATCGAAGTCCACGCTCGGATGACGCAATTCGTGGGGCTTGCGTAACTCCCGACCCGCATCCACACCGATCTCGTATTGGGTTGTCTTCAGCAGCTTCGAAAGTGCGCCTGTCCCGCTCTCGCCACGTATGTACCCAAGCAAGGTGTAGCAGAGGCGACTGGCCTCGACCACGCCGAACTCAAGAGGATGGGAACAGCGGACGCCTCTATCGTAATGGGCACGCAGAAGGTCGAACTCCACTGCCGCCGTCTGGCCTTTTCGATGCCGCCGATCCTGAGTAGGTAAAGGGGCTCGCCGCGCTCTCAAAGGACGTACTTCCGTTCAGCCGAGAAGCCTTTGTCGAGGAATTCGATGCGCTCGACTGCGTGAAGCCAGTTCGGTCTGGGCAACGATGCCGTCCGCTTCGGCCGGGACTTGTCCCATTCTGTCCGACAATGCTCTGGACCGCGACTAGAGACTTCGTCCGAATTTCAGGCGCTAGGCCAGTCGATGCGCAGCTTCGTCCAGCGGATGCCGAACTTCCCTTTCTCCCGGCTCCAGTGGGTGGCCAAGTAGGTGCCATCCTGGAGACTGATGGCGGTGGGAAAGCCGAACTCGAAGGCCGCCAGCTCGTCGACGCCGGACTCGATGTCGGTCGGGCGCTTCCGCGTGGCCCTCGCGTCGTATAGCGTGTCCTCGACCGCTCGGTGAAGGTAGCCAGCGCCATCCGGATCCCTTGATCGCCATAGCGCCGGTTGTAGAGCACCAGCAGCCGGTCGTCGCCGAGGGGTACCGGCGTCATCGTCTGGCCGTGAATACCTGTCGAGACGGGCGGGCCCCATGTCAATCCGTCGTCGTTGGAAATAGAAAAACTATCGTCGAGGTCGGAAACGTCTCCCAGGGTGACGGTCCAGCAGACGGCCATCACTTGACCCGGAGCGGTCTCGGCCAGCTTCTGCTCGAAGTAGCCGCGCTGCTTGTCGGGGTCTTCCATCACGACGACGCGGCTCGGCCAGGTCTCGCCGCCGTCGTCCGAGACCGCGGCGATGACCTGCTCTCCCAGCCTGTCCTGTGCGGGGAGGGTCGCCGCGGGCGCGAGGAGCCGCCCTGAAGAGAGTGGCAGGATGCCGTGGGAGATTTCGAGAGGGCCGTCGCCGCCCATCGGGATGACGCGGACCTCTGACCAGGTGCGACCGCCGTCGGTGGAGTGGCAGAAGACCGGCTCGTTTTGTCCTTCCCCGAATCCTTCGCCGGGCCTGCGATATTGGCGTGATCCGTAGGTATAGACGGTGCGACCGTCAGCCGAGAGCGAGAGCTTCAAAGCGTTGCTCGTGTGTGGCTTCTCCGACGGTGGCAGAATGCTACCTTCTACGGCCCACGTCTCGCCTCCGTCGGTTGACCGCGCCCAGTCGGTCCCGCCGTGTACAAACGCGCCGCCGCCCACGTTGAACGAGCAGAGGATGTCGCCGTTCGGGAGCTGGACCGCCTGCGGGAACGCAGAATCACGCTCGTCGAGACGCCCTGTGCCTAGGATTTCGATGGTTGGCATGGCTGGTACTTTACCTCTTGGCCCGGACAGCGGACTCGAATCCAGTCATCTGCGACAGGGGCAGCCTGGGCCAGGTGCGCTTCCACTCGTCTCGCACGTTGACGTTCAGCCTGCCGAGCCCGTCTATCTCCATCTCGATGGCGTCGCCGTCCTGTATCGGCCCGAGCCCGACATGGTTCGTTCCGGTCGATATCACGTCGCCGGGCTTCATCGTCGTTATCCAGGTCACGAACTCAACGACCTCGCCGACCGAGCGGCCCATGTCGCTGGTGTTGAGGTCCTGCCGGAGCTCGCCATCGACCCAGAGCTTAACGGCCAGGCTGTGGGGGTCGTCGATCTCGTCGGCGGTGACGATGGCCGGGCCCATCGGCGCGAAGGTGTCCCAGGACTTGCCCCAGAAGAAGCTGTTTCTCCCGTTGGGCGTGATTCCACGGGCGGAAACGTCCATGAAATTGACGTAGCCGAAAATATAGTCATCGGCATTGTTGGGGCTGATTTTGTTGGCCTGCTTTCCTATCACGACTCCCAACTCCGCCTCGTGGTGGAAGTAGGGTACCGGGCAGTCGGGCAGCTCGACGGTGTCTCCCGGACCGATGACCGCGCTCGGCGACTTCAGGAACGCTTCACGGTCTGACACGAGGGCCTTGGATCCGCTCTCCATGTAGTTGCCCGCCATGCACACGATCCTGCCGGGCTCGGGGAGCGGCGCCCGTAACCTGACCTGATCGACGGGGACGCCGTCGGAGCTCGATGCGGCGCCTTCCAGCACGGGCCGGTAGTCGTCGAACCGCTCGATCAGGCCAGCCATGAGGGTCTGTGGACTGATGTTGGGGACGTCGGAGACGGCGTCGGACACGTCGACGACGCGGTCTCCTTTCAGCACGCCCAGAATGAAATCGTCGAAGAGCACCAGCTTCATGTGGTCAACCTCCTTCTTGGGTTACGGTGGTAGTTTGGCAGCGAGGGCGAATTGTAGCACAGCGATCGGTGGGAGCACGTCGCTGCGAGATGGAGGGTGGCGGGCGCATGCAACGCACCTACCTCACCCCAGCAGGGACGCGGCGGGTGCTGACCCGTCTTGCCCCCTCTCCGCGCGTGGATAGAGGGGTACTGGGATGAGGTTATAGGCTCCGCATCGCCTTGCCGATGAACTCAAGCTGTTCCTCGCGGAGTAGGCCATAGTTGTAGAACGTGCCGCCTGCGATGCCGGCGTCGCGGGCCGCTCGGACCCGTTCGATGAACGGGCCAGGTTCCGAGA
>CAUZJF010000229.1:0-4367 GCA_963579975.1 Dehalococcoidia bacterium | reverse complement strand
GTCGCCGGTCGCTGGCAGACCTGGACCCGAGGAGTGGCGGAGGCGTCCCTCAGGGTCCGCGAAGCCGCCCTCCATCACCAGCCAGACGTCGCCGATCGCCGGAATCCGCTGCCTGGAACGACATCTACGGAACCGGCACAGGAGAGGTCAACAGATTCGTCTTGTTGGTCCAGAAGATGTCGACGGAACCAAAGCTGTTGTCCGACCGGTTGGAGAACCAGGTGAAGGTCTCGGCACCCGGAGGAAGCGCAGGGCACATATCGGCAGAGCTGGTATTCACCTGTGGTCCCAGGTTCACCGCAGGACCCCATTCGTTCTCTCCCAGGTGCGTAGCACCCCAGATGTCCATGCCTCCAAGGCCTCCCGGTCGACCAGAGGTGAAATACACCATGCCTTCCACGTCCTGCGAGAAGTGGAATTCCTCGGCCGCCGTGTTGATGTTCGGCCCCTGATTCACAGGATCCTGCCAGCTGCCGTCGGTATCTTGCCGTGAGCACCAGATGTCCGAACCGCCATAGCCCCCGTCCCGCATGGACGCGAAGCACAGGGTTCGACCATCCTGAAGTATGGCCGGGCAATGCTCGTTGCCGGCGTTGGTGCTGATGGGAGCGGGAATCAACTCCGGCGTGGTCCATTCCCCGTTCACCTTGTGCGTGACGTACAGATCGTTGTTGTTTCGAGGATCCGTGGTCGCCAGCCTGTCCGACTTGAAGTAGATGGTGTTGCCGTCTGCCGTGATCCAGGGTTCTCGATCGTCGCCGAGACGCAACGGATCGACATCCGTGGCCGGCGCCGCGTTCACCGGAATGCCCATGTTCACCGGCGTATTCCAAGCCCCGGTATCCGGGTTGAACGTGGCGATGTACAGATCTCTCGGGTCGCCTGGCGCGACGGCGAGATCTTCCCTGGCGCTGCAATACACCATGGTGCCATCGGCGGCAAACGAGAGCTCGCCCTCGGTCCACATCGTATTGATCGGTTCGCCAATGTTATGTACCGCAAGCTCTACCCAGCTCTGTTCACCCGCCCAGGCCACGTTCAGGCTGCTGGCGGCCACAATTGTCACCGTTGCGCAAACATGCACGCCGATTGTCAGTATTTTCCTCATCATCATGTTGTTCCTTCTTCAAACCTCGCGGGGCGACGATAGCAGATATTAACCCCAAAGATCAGTTGAGTTGCCAGCAGTAGCCGGCATGCGCATACCGGCTCTGACCATGTCGCGGCCATCTGCACCACCAGGTCTCGGACGATAGGAATGCCGAGCGGCCGCCGACGGCCATCGGCCTTTGCCACGTATCGCCACAGGGCGTGTTCGAGGGGCCTGGCTTGGTGATCTGGGGGCCTCTAAAATCTGCTATCGTCCGCCCGCGCGTGGAGGCGATCCTGGTCGTCACGGGCGGTCGTTCTCGGCGCCGGTGAGGTGCTCCCGGGCGATCCGCCGCGCCGCCTTTCGAATGACCCTGGTTGCGCTGGACACCGTGATCGTCGCCGTGGTCACCCCATCGACGTCGTCGCCGACCCGAAATCGCTCGAGGACGCTCTTGCCGACGAACTGCGCGGCGAATTCCGGCGGCTCGATCGAAAAGTAGCCGTACGGCTCGCGGTGCGCGATCACCAGGACGCCCTGCAGCGTGCCCGCCGTGTTCATGCCGACAAGCATCTCGATCGGTCCTTCGTAGCCGCGCTCGAGCGGCTCGATGTCGATCGTCGAGAAGACGAAGCCAATCAACCGCTCGGTGCCGTCGTCATCCTGGTAGACTTTGATGTGCGCCGGCATACCGGTCTTGCCGGTGAACCGTGTGGCCTGCGGGAACAGGGCGTCGAGGTGTGGCTCGAGCCCACGGATCGACGACTGCATGACCGCGTCGAGCTGCACGATCGCCGCGAGCAGGACCGCGACCGCCATCCATCGGCGCACGAGACGTGTTTCCGCGTTCGTCCAGGTCATCGGGTGATCGTGTCCGAGATCGTACCAGCCGGGATTTCCATCTTGCCTGCCGCGGATGGCACCTTTATACACCTGAGGGCCGCCGAGCGCACGAAACTTTGTTCGTCGGACACGAGCAGGCAGCATTCTGGCCGAGCAACTCTTCAGACCCGTATCTGTAATCTTCCGAAGAGTATCACTGAGGTACTTTTGGTTGAGCTCGCTCAGATCCCTTGGGAGTGACCCAGGGGATTTCTCCGTCCCAGAAGTCCGGATTTCCTGTCTTGGAAGTGCCTCCAGAGACGACCTCACAGACCTCGCCAATTGTTGAGGTCGGCCTTGCCCCGCTATCGCGAATGCCTTCGATGAGCGACACCTGACGGGCGCGGGGACAATCACGGGGACAATTGGCGATTTGCTACCTGATTCAGGCTGCTCAGACCCGTCGCCTCAGAACCATTAAACGTTTTGAACAGAAGGAGTTGGCGGTGAGGCAGGGATTCGAACCCTAACCACGCGATCACCCTAACATGGTGATGGCGCGGACTTTCGTAGTTTAGGGTCAGATTCATTGCGGCTTCTCGCTGTATCTTGTTTTACCCGCGTTTACTCCAGTCCCCTCCATTCGACCCCAGTCAGGGAGACATAGGGGAGACGGGTGTCGGAGAGCAAGCGTGTCATGAATAAGACACACCGACTGTCTTACGATCGTTAGCCTGTCATGCGTCGCCTCCTTGCAATTCTTGCCACCTCGTTCGCCCTGACGCCCGTGCCCCTGGCCGCGCAGACGGCTACCGTGCCCGTACTCCCGGAGACCATCGTCCGAGGGGCGGATGGCTCGGTCACCGTAAGGGCCGTGCGGCTGGAGACGCCACTCGCCCTCGACGGGACCCTCGACGAGTCCATCTACCAACGCGTGCAGCCGGCGTCCGGCTTCATCCAGATCGAGCCGAGTCCTGGAGCGCAGGCACGGGACCAGACCGAGTTCTGGATCATGTTCGACGACGAGAACCTGTACATGGCCGCGCGCGCGTGGGACTCGGACATGGAGATCGTCACGACCGAGATGCGTCGCGACAACCTCTGGACCGGCAACGACATCGTCGGGTTCAGCTTCGACACCTTCCACGATCGGCGCAATGCGCTGGTGTTCGACGCCAACGCCCTTGGTGCGCGACACGATGGCCAGTCGACCAACGAGAGTCAGTGGAACGGCGACTTCAACCCCATCTGGGAGGTGGCCACGGGGCGCTTCGACGGCGGGTGGACGCTGGAGGCCGCCGTCCCGTTCAAGTCGCTCCGCTACGGACCAGGCCGGCAGCAGACATGGGGGCTCCAGGTGCTGCGACCCAGCCGATCGATCAACGAGATCTCGTTCCTCACCGAACTACCGCCCGCGCGGGGCCAGCGCGCGCTCCACCAACTATCACTCGGCGCGACTCTCGTGGGCATCGAAGCACCTCCGAGTTCCCGGACCGTCGAGCTGAAGCCGTTCCTGACCTCGAGCGCCACGACGGACGTACCCAGCGCCGTCGATGACCTGTCGGCCGACGTCGGCCTTGACGCGAAGGTCGGCATCACCGATGGGCTCACCGCCGACTTCACCCTCAACACCGACTTCGCGCAGGTGGAAGCGGACGAGGAGCAGGTGAATCTCACGCGGTTCAGCCTCTTCTTTCCGGAAAAGCGCGAGTTCTTCCTCGAGAACGCTGGCACGTTCTCGTTTGGTGGCGTTCCGGTGAGCGGCAGCGGTGTGGGCGGGGAAGCGCCCATTCTGTTCTACAGCCGGCGCATCGGCCTCGAGGGCGGACTGGAGGTGCCGCTCCGCGCCGGCGGGCGCGTGACGGGCCGCGTCGGGCCGTTCAGCCTCGGGCTGATCAACATTCAGGCCGACGAGGTGGAGGAAACCGGTATTGCCGCGACCAATTTCTCGGTGGTGCGGCTCAAGGCCGACATCCTGAGTCGGAGCTCCATCGGCGTGATGGCGACGGGGCGGTCGGTCGACAGCCACGGCGGTGGCGCCAACTACGCGTACGGCCTGGACAGCACGTTGGTGCTCTCTGACGACGTGACGATCAACTCCTACTGGGCGGGCACCGAGAGCGAGGGTCTGTCGGACGACGACGTCAGCTACCGCGCACAGTTCGACTACAACGCGGATCGCTATGGTGTCGAGCTCGAGCATCTCGCCGTGGGCGCCAACTTCAATCCCGAGGTCGGCTTCACCCGCCGGCGTGACATGCGGCGCAACTTCGGGCAGCTCCGCTTCAGCCCGCGGCCTGCGGGGATCGCGTCGATCAGGAAGTTCAACTGGATAGCATCGCTCAACTACATCGAGAATGGCGCCGGCGTCCTCGAGACCCGTGAGCAGACGGGCTCGTTCTCGGCGGAGCTGGCCAACGACGACACGACGACGGTGACCTATACCGGTAGCTAC
>CAUZJF010000228.1:0-4389 GCA_963579975.1 Dehalococcoidia bacterium | reverse complement strand
CGAATGGTCCCGCCACCCCGGCCCAACCGCGGTGGGACTGAGCGAGCCGGGCCGGGGGCTCATTTTTCATGACAAGGGCTCGCAGTGAGTCGGGGTCGATCCTCACCCAGTTTCGGCCTTCCGGCATGTCGAGAAGGTTAGGGGCGAACCGGTGCCCCCCGATGTGGCTGACCCGCCACGCCCGAATGGCCCCGTCGAGTTCCGCTGCGTACTGGTTTCGAAGAACGTGGTAGAGGGGGTACCCGAAGGAGCCGCAGCAGGTATCGTAGGTTCCGTGCGTGCAGACCAGCATGTCGCTGATGTGGGGAGTCTCTTGACGGTATGCGTCGAACTGACGCGAGGTTTCAGGGTGTTCGATCAGAGATTTGGTCAGGGCGCCGATCTCGTCGACCGGCACCACGAACTCGTCTTTATCGTAAACGGCAAAGGGACCGTCGGGGCGCGAGTAGAACATCACCCGGGCGTGTCCGTCGACTGAGTACTCGCGGTCCGGCTCCATGCACAGCATTTTCACTTCCACCCCGCGCTCAGATGCCCGGTCCAGAACCTCCGCAACCCCACTGGGGAAGCGGGGCGATTCGACGACCTCGGCGGGCCAGGGCTTCGGCAGCTCGATCAGGAGGAGCTGGTCCCATGCGGAGGCCGTCCCGGCCGGGCTTTCGCCGTACTTCTGGGACGCCAGGGAGCAGAGCTTTCCGTTGAGACGCGAATCGCTGCTTGTCGTCATGACAGAGCCTCCTCAGTAGGGTTCGGGCATCATTTCTAGGGGGACCTCGATCAGAGTGGGCACCGGGGATTCCAGTCCTTCGCGAAGCGCCGATTCAAGCTGTTCGGGTCCGTCGGCCCTTACGCCTACAGCGCCATATGCCTGGGCCAGCTTGACGAAATCCGGGTTGTGCAGATCAGAGGCGATCATCCGTCCGTTGAACTGCAGCTTCTGGTCCCGCATCACATTACCGTAGGCGTTGTCGTTGAACACGATTACCACTGCGTTGATACCGTACTTCACGGCGGTGGCCAATTCCTGTGAGTTGTACAGAAACCCGCCGTCCCCGGAGATGCCGACGACTGCCCTATCCGGCTGGGCGACCTTGGCGCCAAGCGCTATGGGGTACACGTACCCGAGGTTCCCGAAGTACGACGAGGTGAAGTAGGTTCCGGGCTCGTATACAGGGTAGAGCATGTGGCTGGCGTAGCCGATCTGGGTGACGCCTTCCACGATGAATCCGTCGTCCGGCACGGCGGCGCGAATTGCGCGGACGTAGCCTCCTTGAGGCTCGACGTGGAGTGACGGCTCGAACCTCTCGTCCCGTGTCGGCTCGAGCTCCTCGCGTCGATTGGGCCTCGGTGGAGTTTTGTCTACCATTAGCCGCACAATCTCCACCAAGGTACGCCCGATGTCTCCCCCGATCGTAATCGTGCCTTTCGGACTTAGCCCCTCTTCACTCCTGTCCATGTCGATATGGACTATCTGTTTTGCCATCCGGAGGTCGAGTCTGCCCAACCGGGCCCCCAGCGCCAGGATGACGTCGAATTCGGCGATACGGTTTACGATCGCTTCGGTGCGAAAGCCATGTCCGCCGGACGAGAGGTAGTGGCGGTCCGAGATCGCGCCCTTGCCCTCTCGGGTCGTAAAGACAGGTGCCTGGAGATGCTCGGCCAGATCGAGAAGCGCCGTCGATGCGACACCGCCGACCGCTCCGCCGCTCGCGAGGACTGCCGGGCTCTCCGAAGCCAGAAGGATGTCTACCACAGCGCTTACGTCGTCCGACGACGCCGGCTCGGCCTTGTACTCCTCCGCCTCGACAAGATCGATCTCGGCCTCTTCCCTCAGCGTGTCGGGGGGTATCTCGATCTCGACGGGCCGCGGGATACCTGTCTTGAGATGCCGAAAGGCTTCGTGGACCGTGCTCGGTATCTCGGCGGCCTGCAGGACTCTGGAGGCCCACTTCGTGACAGGCTTGACGGCCTCGAGCTGGTCGTCGACCTCGTGGAGGTGGCCTATGCCCGCACCGATAGCGTCGCGCGGTATCTGGCCCGAAACGACAAGTATCGGCGATGAACAAGAGTAGGCCGTGCCGATGGCTGCGGAGGCGTTGAGTAGCCCCGGACCCGGCACCACGAGGGCTGTACCGATTCCGCCACCCGCGCGCGAGAAGCCATCAGCCATGTAGGCCGCGGCCTGCTCGTGCCTGGTCGTTATGAACCGTATGCCGGGCTCGTCATAGAGGGCGTCCATCACTTCGTAGGTCTGGACACCCGGAATGCCGAAAATAACCCGGATACCCTCCATGTAGAGGGACTTTACCAGCGCCTGTCCCCCGGTCATCCTTGGCATCTAGGCGCTAGGCGCGTCGAGCGACATAGTCGTGGTTAGCCTTCTCCATGGCTCGCAAGCGGACCGCGTTCAGCTCATCTCGCTTGCCCGCCGACCATGCCTGGGAGGTGCGGAGGCTCTTCAGGGAGCCCTGGAAACGCGGCATGACGTACCGGGCCAATAACTCGTAGCTGTGGAGTACCTGCTCGCGTGTCCCCCACTCGTTGGCCTGGACCAGTATTCCCCCGAAGCCGCCGCTTTCCTCGTCGAGCCTCTCGATGGTCGAGACGAGATCGTCGGGAGTGCCAACGCACCAGGCGCCGCTCTCAACCATCGCGTCGATAATCTTGTCCTGCGGACCTTCGGCCAGCGTGTCGTGCCCCAACGTATTTTCGAAGTAGCCTCGCTGGTACTCGCCCGCCCGGGTCCGCACTTGCTCGATAGCCTCGCCGCGGCTATCCGCCAGGTAGACGTGCAACACTATCCGCCACTCGGACCGGTCCATCGTCTTGCCGTGCGTGGCCGCAGAGTCCTCGGCGATCTGCCAGAAGTCACTCAGCGTGGAGGCGACGCCGTGACCGCGGATGACGTTTAGTGAGAGTAGGGCAGTGCCATGTTTGCCGGCTAGCGTTACGCCGGAGGGCGACTGAGAAGCAGCGACGGCGATGGGAAAGTGAGGTCGGGTGTAGGGCCTGAGATGCAGACGGGCTTCCTTGAGGGTGAACCACTCCGATTCCTCGGTTAGTGGTTCGGTCTCGGTCAGCAGCCGCATGATAACCCCAAGCGACTCGTCCATACGGCGACGCTGCGTCCCCGGGTCGATGCCGAGCATGTACGCGTCGGTAACGAGCGCGCCCGGGCCGACGCCCAACATGACGCGCCCCCTGGTCAGGTGGTCGAGGAGCACCATCCGGTTGGCGACCATCAGCGGATTGTGGTAGGGCAGGCTGATAACGCCAGTGCCCAGTCTGATGTTCTTGGTGCGCTCTGCGGCCGCAGCGATGAACACCTCGGGTGACGCGATGGTCTCCCAGCCGCCGCTATGGTGTTCGCCGATCCACGCCTCGTCGAAGCCGAGATAGTCCAACCACTGCAGCGTCTCCATGTCCCTCTCGAGCCCAAGGGTAGGGTTCTCTCCAAGAGGGTGGAAAGGGGCCATGAATATACCGAATTTCATGCGGTCCGGAAGGGCCATAGTCGTGTTCCGGTCGAATCGGCTTGGGCTCGCCTGCGGGTGCCGCGCATTCTAGCATGCGGCATATAGAGCGGCAATGTATGAACGGCTGGCCCGGAAGCCTGATGGCTCACCATGGCATGTGAGGGTACTACGCTCGGGTGTTCCGAATGTAACTGGCGTGCTCGGCGGTGCCCGGGTGTAACATTGCGTCGAGGTGTAGGAATTTGATGCCCCTGTCCAAGCGAAGAGTCATCGGTACAGCCGTAGCCGTCGTCGTCGCGATAGCCGTAGTGCTTTTCGGCGCCGGCTGGTTCTACTCGGACGAGATCAAGTCCGGGGCGCTGGTCCCCGATCACCAAGAGTCGGAGTTCGACCTTGTCGTGGCAGCCGTTGGCGACGGGGAGATCACCCTCCGCGCAACGTCCGAGACCGACCGAGACGGCGCCTGGTCGAAGGATGGCGTCTGGGGCCTGAAGTTGGAGGGCGGATACGCCCGCGTCGGGAAGGTACTCGAGAAGCGCGAGGACGAGGTCGTCCGCGAGCTTGTCCTCCTGTCCGACGGCCCGGAGGTCGGCGAACAGGCCCGCCTCGACAGCTTCTCGTTCCCCGGGGACCCACTGACGGCCCACGGCATTCTGTTCGAGGACGTGGTTTTCACCTCGGGCCTCGGCGATTTCCCCGCCTGGTTCGTCGACGGCCCTCAGGACACCTGGGTCGTGCTGGTCCACGGGCACAACTCCAACCGGCGCGAGGGGCTTCGGATGCTTCAGGTCCTGGCCGAGCAGGGGTACCCCACGCTGCTGATCACTTACCGCAATGACGAAGGAGCACCGGCGAATCCCGATGGGTACATCCGGTTCGGCGCGACGGAATGGGAGGACCTCGAAGGTGCGGT
>CAUZJF010000227.1:0-4407 GCA_963579975.1 Dehalococcoidia bacterium | reverse complement strand
TTCGCCAGCTCCTGGGGGGTGGTCACGACAACGAAACCGTCCAGGGTCAAGGTCTGCATTACCGTGAGCGGCGAGTCGGACGTCCCGGGCGGCAGGTCGATTACCAGGTAGTCGAGGTCTCCCCAGTCGGTGGACTGTATCAGCTGGTTGATTGCGTTGTGGATCATCGGGCCTCGCCAAATGATGGCCTCTTCCTCGTTTTCCTGGAAGAAGCCCATCGACATGACCCGAACGCCGAACCGCTCCGGCGGTATCAGTTTTTTGTCTTCACCGACTACGGGGGGCTCCGCGATTTTCATCGCCCGGACCACGTTGGGGCAGTCGACGTCGACATCCAGGATGCCCACGCTGGCCCCGTCCTGGGCTAGCGTAACGGCCAAATTGACAGCGACCGTAGTCTTGCCGACCCCCCCTTTGCCGCTGTAGACGCCGATCTTGTTCTTGATGCGTCCGAGACTGTCCGCGATGGACTTCTTCTGCTCGAAGGTGCGCTTCATTTGCTCGATCTTGGCGCGGCCCTGAGCGGCTGCCTGCGGATCCAGAGGGTGTGGGTGGGTCATTGGCTAGTCCTTACGAACCATAGAGTGATTCCGAAATGCGATCTTACTTCCTCTCCCACGTGAGAAGATCGAGAGTCTGCACTAAGCTTACCGAGGTGTGAGGGCGGACTTTCCGCACGTGCGGTGCGTGAGTCCGTGAAGCCGGAGCCAACGGCCGGCGGGTCAGTCGAGGCCCAGCTGGGCCTTTCCGTCTTCGGTGATCATGTCGGAAGACCAGGGGGGATCGAAGACTATCTCAACCTCCACGTCTTCGACCTCCTCGATCTCCGCGATTCGCCATTCGGCCTGCTGGGAGATATAGGGCCCCATCCCACAGCCCGCAAACGTCAGCGTCATCTTGACGTGCACGTCTCCGTCTTCGACCTCGCAATCGTATACGAGTCCGAGATCCACGACGTTAACCGGGATTTCCGGATCGAAAACGTCCTTCAAGGCTTCCAGGACGGTTCCCTTTGTTAGGGTCGAGGTCGTCATGTTCTGCACGCTCCTGCTTCTAGCTGCCGCTGCTATCTACGCCAATTCTAGCTGGGGCACATAAGGGTGTCAATAAAATACATTTCTGCATGGTTTGTTTCTAAATGTGGTCCAGGTACATCGTACTTGCCGCAGGCATCTCGTGTTGTTGGGAACGTGTTCGAGTTCGTTGGCTAGACGACGAGCCACCGGATAACCCACCAGGCCAGGGCGAGTATTGCCGCGAGGCTGCCGGCTACGGCGCCTACGAAACGAAGCCATGGCGTGACGCGGAGCACTTTCATCCATCGCTCGCCCTCTTCCTCAGGTACCCGAGACACCGTGGAGTCTGCAGGTGTGGGCACCTGGCCAAAGAATCCAGTGATGTCACCGGACGGAGCTTCGTCTTCCAGGTATCGCAACACGACACCTTGCCCACCGAGCGCTACGTCGTCGCCATGGCGAAGCGGCACCGGCGAATCGATGGCGATCTTGCCGTTCACGCGGGTGCCGTTGCGGCTGGCCGAGGTCCGCGACGGTGTGCCCTTCGCCTATGGGGGATATGAGAGCGTGGTAGCGGGATAACGATGGCTCGTCGATTGCCAGCTCGTTGTCCGGCAGACGGCTGACCCTTACCTCTGTGTCGGTGAGGGGGAACGTCCTGTCTGACTTGCCTGGACGATGGATGAGCAGAGATGCCACAGCCTGAACCTCGACACTTCGGCTCCGCGAACCGGAGACATCCTAGATTCTACACACGAGTGGCGGGTTCGTGGCAAGGCGAAATAGCCCTACGCTTTGACGACCGAGACGTGCGCACAGCCACAGTTACGGCAAATTGGGAGCAGCGCGGCGCCGAAATGGGCGGTGACAGGGGGCGGTATCACGCAACGGGGTCTTCAACAATGACCTTGCGGAGATCGACGATCTGGTCCCGCAGGAGGGCGGCCTTCTCGAACTCGAGATTTCGGGAGGCCGTTTTCATCTGGGACTCCAGGTCCTTGATAAGACGCGCCAACTCGTCTTTGGGGATGTCACCCTGGGTCAAGTAGGGTGCCTTGGTCTCGGGAACGGCCCTGACCCGCTCGGTGATGTCGTGGATGGTCTTTTGGATGCCTTGCGGCGTGATGCCGTTCTCGGCGTTGTAGGTTTCTTGGATCTCTCTGCGCCTCTCGGTCTCGCCGAGCGCGTGCTTCATTGAATCTGTGACCGTATCTGCGTACATGATCACGTGGCCGTCCACGTGACGCGCCGCGCGGCCGATGGTCTGTATCAACGAGCCGCCGGAGCGTAGGAACCCCTCCTTGTCGGCGTCCAGAATCGCGACCAGGCTCACTTCGGGGAGGTCGAGTCCCTCCCTGAGCAGGTTGATCCCGACGACCACGTCATATACGCCCAAACGCAGGTCTCTAAGCACCTCGCTGCGCTCAAGGGTGTCGATCTCGGAGTGGAGGTGGTGAGTCTTGACGCCGGCCTCTCGAAGGTAGTCGGCCAGCTCCTCGGCCATGCGCTTCGTAAGCGTCGTGACCAGGCAGCGCTCGCCTCGTTCTGTGCGTTGCCTGATCTGGTAGAGGAGGTCGTCGATCTGGCCGGAGGTCGGCTTGACCTCGATGACGGGGTCGGTCAGGCCCGTTGGACGGATCACCTGCTCGACCATCTGCTGCGTATGCTCGTACTCGTAGGGGCCGGGCGTGGCCGACACGTACACGGCCTGGTTGACGCGCTCCTCGAACTCGCCGAAGTTCAGCGGCCGGTTGTCCATCGCGGTCGGGAGCCTGAATCCGAAGTCGACCAGGATCTCCTTGCGCGACCGATCGCCGCCGTACATGCCCCTGATCTGGGGCAGCGTCATGTGCGACTCGTCGATGAACAGCAGGTGGTCTTCGGGAAGGTAGTCGAGCAGGGTGTAAGGGGCGCTTCCGCGTGTGCGCTGGGAAAGGTGCAACGAGTAGTTCTCGACGCCGGCGCAGTACCTGGTCTCCCGCATCATCTCGAGGTCGTAACGGGTCCGCGACTCGAGTCGCTGGGCTTCCACGAGCTTGTCCTGCGCCTTCAGTTCCGCCAGGCGGTCGTCCAGCTCCTCCTCGATGGCGGTAAGCGCGGACTCCATCTTCTCTTCGGACGTGACGAAGTGCTTGGCGGGGTATATCTCGATGTCGTCGCGCTCGCTCAGGATCTCTCCGGTCAGTGTGTCGATCTGGACGATGCGCTCCACCTCGTCGCCCCAGAACTCGATGCGCACACCGATCTCCTCGTAGGCCGGCAGGATTTCCAGAGTGTCGCCCCGGACGCGGAACCGGCCGCGGGCCATGTCCATGTCGTTGCGCTCATACTGCATGTCGATGAGGTCCCGGACCAGGCGGTTGCGGTTTTTTCGCTCGCCCTTCCGTACGTAGGCGACGAAGCTCTGGTACTCCGCCGGAGAACCGAGACCGAAGATGCACGAGACCGACGCAACTATCAGCACGTCGCGCCTAGTCAGCAGCGCCCGGGTCGCCGAGTGACGGAGCTTGTCGAGCTCCTTGTTTATGTCGGCGTCCTTCTCGATGTAGGTGTCGGTCCTGGGCAGGTATGCCTCGGGCTGGTAGTAGTCGTAGTAGCTGACGAAGTACTCCACGGCGTTGTCCGGGAAGAATTCCTTGAACTCGGTGGCCAGCTGCGCCGCGAGGGTCTTGTTGTGTGCGATGACCAGGGTCGGACGCTGCACCTGCTCGACGACGCAGGCCATGGTGAAGGTCTTGCCGCTGCCCGTGACGCCCAGCAGCGTCTGGTGTGTGAGGCCACGGTCGACACCCGCGGCCAGCTTGTCGACGGCCTGGGGCTGGTCGCCGGTTGGCTTGAAGTCGGAGACTATCTTGAAATCAGGCATGAATGCCGTCGCTCACATCCAGAGCCCATCTACAGGCACGAGCCGCTGTCCGACGGGATCAACGCCCAACAGGAACAATTCAAGCGTCACGGCGCCGATGATTGGTGGCGCGGACGGCTCGCCAAAGACACAGATGATTGTTCTTGTTGTGCCGTTCAGGTTGGCCTCAATTTCAGTAATGCCACGGTGTTCAACCTGTCCGTTCGCCAAACGTAGGCGAACGGCGTCGTCCGGCGTGAATCCCAATCGCCCTAGAACCGGAGACGGTACGACCGTGAAGGTTGGCCCGGTGTCGACCATCACCCTCCACTCCGCCTCCGAGCCGCCGGAGGCGGAGTGGAGGGTGATGGGATGGGTGAAAGTGCTCATGCCGTTTAGCTGCTTGAAAGGACTCCACGGTCGACAAAGAGTTTGGCAACAGTCCTTCAATCCATCATAGCCCATCTGATGATGGGCGGCCAACGACGGGTACCTGACGCAAGATGGGCTGTGTTGCCCCCAACCCTTTCCAACAAGCAGCCGGCC